>JALVPS010000260.1 GCA_027031685.1 Gammaproteobacteria bacterium
GCTCGCAGTCCAGGCGCAACAGCTGCTGGTGGCGCTGCCTGGCCTGCCCACCGTCACCAAGCTGCGTGTGCTCTCGCGCCACCAGCAGCTGTTGCGCCTGGACTTCGAGCAGCCCTTCCCGGCGTCCGCCGCCGAGCGCCTGCGCGCCCCCTTCGCCGCCGCCCTGGACGGGGCGCGGGCCGTGGTCTGCTCCGACTACGCCAAGGGCGCCCTGGCCGACGTGGCCAGCCTCATTGCCCGAGCACGGGCGCGCGACGTGCCGGTGGTGGTGGACCCCAAGGGGCGTCACTTCCGCCGCTACCGCGGCGCCACCGTGCTCACCCCCAACCAGGCCGAGTTCGAGGCCGTGGCCGGCCCCTGCCGCGACGACGCCGAGCTGGCCGCGCGCGCCGAGGCGCTGCGTGCCGAGCTGGACCTGGCCGCCCTGCTGGTGACCCGCGGCGAGCGGGGCATGACCCTGGTGGAGGCCGCCCGTCCGCCGCTGCACCTGCCCACCCATGCGCGCGAGGTGTACGACGTGACCGGCGCCGGCGACACGGTGGTGGCCACCCTGGCCGCGGCCCTGGCGGCCGGCGAGACGCTGCGCGGCGCGGCCGCCCTGGCCAACCACGCCGCCGGCGTGGTGGTGGGCAAGCTGGGCACGGCCAGCGTCAGCCCGGCGGAGCTGGCGCGCGCCCTGGCCGCCGAGCGCGAGCCCCTGCCTCGCGGGGTGGTGGACGCCGCCACCCTGGAGGGCTACGTGGCGCGGGCGCGCGCCGCCGGCGAGCGCATCGTCATGACCAACGGCTGCTTCGACCTGCTGCACCCGGGCCACGTGGCCTATCTGGCGCAGGCCGCCGCCCTCGGTGACCGGCTGGTGGTGGCGGTCAACGACGACGCCTCGGTGCGCCGCCTGAAGGGGGCGGCGCGGCCGGTCAATCCCCTGGCCAGCCGCATGGCCGTGCTGGCCGGGCTGCGCAGCGTAGACTGGGTGGTGCCCTTCGGCGAGGACACGCCCCGCGAGCTCATCTGCCGCCTGCGTCCGGACGTGCTGGTCAAGGGCGGCGATTACCGGCCCGAGCAGATCGCCGGCCACGACTGTGTGCGTGCCGCCGGCGGCGAGGTGGTGGTGGTGCCCTTCGTGGCCGGCCACTCCACCACCGCCGTCATCGAGCGGCTGCGCTCCTGATCCCGTCCCGCCGGCCTCAGCGCCGGCCCATCTTGGTCTCCCGCAACAGCCCCTGCACGGAGCGCGCCGGCCGGTACTCGGCGCGCGCCCCCCGGCGCGTCAGCCAGCGCTCGATGGCCAGCAGGTCGCGCTCGCCCAGCAGACCGGCGGCGCGCTTGAGGCGCAGGGTGGCCAGCAGGTAGTCGTAGCGGGCGCGGGCGTGGTCGCGCTTGGCGCGGTAGGCCTCGCGCAGGGCATCGAGCACGTCCACGCTGGTGCGCGTGCCGGCCTGGAAGCCCTTCTCGGCGGCCACCGCCGCGCTGCGTGTGGAGGCCAGCGCCGAGCGCAGGGCCTGGATGCGGGCGATGCCGGACAGCACGTCCAGGTAGGCGCTGCGCGTGTCGCGCACCACCTCGCGCTGGGCGGCGTGCAGGTCGGCGCGCGCCGCCGCGTACAGGGCGCCGGCCTCCCGCTCGCCGGCCACCACCTCGCCGCCGGCCAGCAGCGGCAGCCTGAGCGACAGCCCCACCCGGCCATCCGTGCGCCGTCCTTCGCGGAAGCCCCCGTCGTTGTCCTCCACCGTGTAGTCGGCCTGCAGGTCCAGGGTGGGCAGGTGGCCGGCGCTGCGCACGCCCACCGCCTGGCGGGCGGCGCGGCTGGCGAAGCGCAGGGCGCGCAGGCGCAGGTTGTTCTCGGTGGCGGTGCGGATCCACTGGTCCACGTTCATGGGCTCGGGGCGGGTGAGTGGCATGTCGTTACGCAGGCGCGCCAGCACGCGCGGCAGCTGGCCGGTGATCATCTGCAGGTTGGCGCGCGCCAGCCGCAGCCGGTTGCGGACGTCGATGACACGCGCCCGCACCAGGTCGAGTTGTGCCTGGGCCTCGCGCACGTCGGTGACGGTGGCCAGCCCGGCCTGATGGCGGCGGCGTGCCTGGCGCGCCTGCTGGGCCACCGCCTCCCGCTCGGCCAGGGTGTACTGCAGGTCGTCCTGGGCCGCCAGCACGGCGAAGTAGGCGTTGGCGATGCGCAGGATCAGGTCCTGGCGGCTGTCCTGCAGCGCCGCCTCGGCGCGGGCGATCTCGCTGTCGACCTGTGCCAGGCGGCGCCAGTGCTCGGCATTGATCAGGCTCTGGCGCAGGTTGAGGCGGTAGCTGCTGCTGCGGAAGTCGTCGTCGCGGAACAGGCGGCTGGCGCCGTCGTAGCGGGTGCGTTCCTGGAACACCTCGGCCAGGGCCTCCAGTTGCGGCAGCAGGCGGGCGCGCGCCTTGGGGCGGGCCTGCAGGGTGGCGCGGTAGCGCGCCTCGGCGGCCTGCAGGTGTGGGTCGGCCAGGCGCGCCAGCCGGTACAGGTCGAACAGGCTGCGCGCCCGCTGGCCCGCCGGCGCCTGCAGCAGGCGTTCCGTCTCGGTGGGCGGCTGGGCGACTTCGCGCGGCGGGCGGATGGGCCGCCGGTGCAGCTCGTCCTGCCCGTCCTCGGACAGGATCTGCCACAACTGTCCCTCGTCGGGCAGCTCGTCGGCGGTGGCGGTGGCGGCCAGGCCGGCCAGCAGGGCGCAGGCCAGGGCAGCGGGAATTTTGCATTTTTTCATAATCATGTCGGCCTCGTGGTGGCGGGCGTTTGAATGTCAATTTGTTGTACAGCCCTCCGGGCAGAGTAATTATTTTTTGTTCCACATGTATGCATGGGCGGGCGTATCTCTGCGCATTTTTCGGGGCGCCCCCAGCCTATCCGGCCTGCGTGTCGGAAAGGTGTTATGTATTTCTCGAAAGCGTTGTCGCCACGAGGCCGGCTTGCGCACCGTGCCAGCAGGAACTAAAAATATAACGTCGTGTCCTCTGGGAGGACGGAAGGCAAATGCCATTCAGGAGGGGACTGCGGAACACATTGCCAGATGTGTTCACCACGGATGAAAAACAATAATACAGGATGCATCCCTTTCTCCTGTGTGCGTGTAACCTTTTTGTACACATTTCAATAAATATATTTTTAAACTGATCTCAGGAGAAGTCATGCGCATCAGTATTTTCGGTATGGGCTATGTCGGCGCCATCACGGCCGGCTGTCTGGCCCGTGAGGGTCACCAGGTGGTGGGTGTCGACATCAACCAGACCAAGGTCGATCTCATCAACGCCGGCAAGACGCCGGTCATCGAAAAGGACATCGGGGAAATCATCGCCAACACCGTGGCCGAGGGTCGCCTGCGGGCCACCACGGACACCGCCGACGCCGTGCACGGCACGGAGATGTCGCTGGTGTGCGTGGGTACGCCCAACCGCCGCAACGGCAGCCTTGACCTGTCCTACGTCCGCAACGTGAGCGAGGAGATCGGTCGCGTGCTGGCCGAGAAGGACGACTATCACGTGGTGGTCATGCGCAGCACTATGCTGCCGGGCAGTATGCGCGAGGTGGTCATCCCCACCCTGGAGCGCTTCTCCGGCAAGAAGGCGGGCGCCGATTTCGGCGTGTGCATCAACCCGGAGTTCCTGCGCGAGGGCGTGGCGGTGCACGATTTCTACCACCCGCCCAAGACGGTCATCGGCGAGATCGGCAAGCGATCCGGTGATGTGCTGGAGGCCATGTGGGACGGGCTGGTGGACGCGCCGCTCATCCGCACCGACCTGGAGACGGCGGAGATGGTGAAGTACACCGACAACGTCTCGCACGCGCTCAAGGTGGCCTTCGCCAACGAGATCGGCAACATCTGCAAGCGCCTGGGCATCGATGGCCACAAGGTGATGGACATCTACTGCCAGGACACCAAGCTCAACATCTCGCCCTATTACCTCAAGCCCGGTTTCGCCTTTGGCGGCTCCTGCCTGCCCAAGGACGTGCGTGCGCTCACCTACAAGGCGCGCACCATGGACCTGGACGTGCCCCTGCTCAACGCCATCATGCCCAGCAACCGCAACCAGGTGCAGCACGCCATCGACCTGATCGAGGCCAGCGGCAAGAAGAAGGTGGGCGTGCTAGGGCTGAGCTTCAAGGAGGGCACGGACGACATGCGCGAGAGCCCGGTGGTGGATCTCATCGAGTACCTGCTGGGCAAGGGCTACGACCTGCGCATCTACGACCGCAACGTCAACCTGGCCAGCGTGGTGGGCGCCAACAAGGACTTCATCCACAACTCCATTCCGCACATCTACGAGCTGCTGTGCGAGAGCATGGAGGAGGTGGTGGACCACGCCGACACCCTGGTCATCGGCAACGGTGATCGGGAATTCGCCCAGGCCCTGGAGCGTGACGACGCGGTGGAAAAGATCATCGACCTGGTGCGCATCGACCCCGCGGCGCGCAGCAATGGCCGTTATGAGGGCATCTGCTGGTGATGTACCCCGGTGGTCGGCGGCGCCCGTGGCGCCGTCGGCGCGCCGCGGGCGGGGTGAGGTTGCAATGCCACGGCCACAAGGGTGAGCGTTTCATGCATCGAGCGCGAGGACTGATTGGCGGTCTGCTCCTGCTGCTGGCGGCCCTCCCGCTGGCCGGCTGGGCCGCCTGTGACAGCAGCCATTTCCGCTGGGCCAGCTCCAGCGGCAATTTCTATATCACCGGCCCGGTCACCTGCACGCTGACCGACATCAACACCGTCAACCGGCCCGAGGTGCTGGAGCTGGTGGACGCGGGCAACAAGATCTGGATGCTGCGCGCCAACCTGCGGCTGGAGGAGGGTGCGCGCCTCGATTTGCACGGCAGCGCCATCGGTGGCGACGTGGACGAGCTGCGCCTGGCCAGCCCCGGCGCCTACGGCAATGTCATCATTCGCGCCGACTGGGGCACCATCGACATCCGCAGCACCACCATCACCTCCTGGGACGAATCGGCGGGCACGGTGGACAGCGACAGC
>JALVPS010000261.1 GCA_027031685.1 Gammaproteobacteria bacterium
GAGCAGCTGGCCATCTACCTGCGCGAGCGGGGCCTGGAGTACGTGGCGCAGATCGACCCGGACGACTTCGCCCGCTGGAGCTTCCCGCGCCTGTTCAAGGCGCGCATCCCGCGCTACGACGCCATCGTCGAGCGCTACGGCTACACCATCACCACCCGCGAGCTGGCCGCGGTGCGCGACGAGGCGGACTTCATCGCCCTGCTGGAACAGGCCCTGGCCCGCGCCGCGCCGTGACTGAACGAGGAGGGATCACTATGCCCCTGGTCGCCCACAACGCCCTGCCCACCTTCGACCGCCTGCGTGCCGAGGGCCGGCTGGTGCTCAGCCCGGAGCGCGCCGCCCACCAGGACATCCGCGAGCTGCACATCGGCCTGCTGAACATGATGCCGGACGCGGCCATCGCCGCCACCGAGCGCCAGTTCTTCCGCCTGGTGGGGGAGAGCAACCCCATCGCCCAGTTCTACGTGCACCCCTTCTCCCTGCCGGAGCTGCCGCGCTCGGCCAAGGCGCGCGCCTACATCGCCGAGTACTACGAGACCTTCGACGCCATCCGCGAGCAGGGGCTGGACGCGCTCATCATCACCGGCGCCAACGTCACCCGGCCCGACCTGGCCCTGGAGCCGTTCTGGGAACCCCTCACGCGGGTCATCGACTGGGCGCTGGACAACGTCACCTCCACCCTGTGCTCCTGCCTGGCCACCCACGCCGTGCTGCAGTTCCGCTACGGCATCCGCCGCCGCCGCCTGCCGGCCAAGCGCTGGGGCGTGTTCGAGCACCAGGTGGTGGACAAGCGCCACCCGCTGGTGCACGACATCAACACCCGCTTCGACGTGCCCCACTCGCGCTTCAACCAGATCGACCGCGCCCACTTCGAGCAGGCCGGCCTGCACGTGCTGGTGGAGAGCGAGACGGCCGGCGTGCACCTGGCGGTGAGCGAGGACTGGTTCCGCGTGGTCTACTTCCAGGGTCACCCGGAGTACGACACCATCAGCCTGCTCAAGGAGTACAAGCGCGAGGTGCTGCGCTACGCCCGCGGCGAGCGCGACGACTACCCGCCCTTCCCCGACAACTACCTGGGGCTGCAGAGCCGCGCCATTCTCGACGAGCACCGCGAGCGGGTGGAGGCGGCGCGGGCGCGCGGCGGCGAGCCGCCCGAGTTCCCCGAGGCGCTCATCGCCCCCACGCTGCACAACACCTGGCACGACACCGGCGAGGCGGTGGTGGGCAACTGGATCGGGCTGGTCTACCAGCTCACCAACACCGACCGCCACAAGCCCTTCATGGACGGCGTGGACCCCGACGACCCCCTGGGCCTGAACCGGGCCGGCGCTTGAATTCGCCGCCGGCGCCCCGATTGAGCACCCGACGCGCTGCTGAAGGAGGCACCACCATGCAACGTTCCCTACTGCTCGCCAGCCTGCTGCTCGCCCTGCTGCTGGGCGGCCCCGCCCAGGCCCTGCCGCAGGTGCAGAAGTTCCTCGACGTGGAATACGTCACCGGCGGGGTGGGCGACGAGGAGGCCCGCTACCTGGCCGA
>JALVPS010000262.1 GCA_027031685.1 Gammaproteobacteria bacterium
GGGCTCGGCGGCGGGCGCCCCGCCCTGCCCCGCCTCGGCCGCCGCTTCGGCCGCCGCTTCGGCCTCGTCCGGTTCCAGCAGCAGGATGGGGTCGCCCACGTTGACCTTGTCGCCCACCTTGACGCGCAGTTCTGTGACCACCCCGCCGCGGGGCGCGGGAATCTCCATGGAGGCCTTGTCCGATTCCAGGGTGATGAGGGACTGTTCCGGCTCGATGTGGTCACCGGGCTGCACCAGCACCTCGATGACCTCCACGTCCTTGAAGTCGCCGATGTCCGGGACCGTGATCTCGACGGGTTCGCTCATGGCGTGGCTCCTTTCGGCTGCGACAGGGGTGACGGGCGGCGGTTACAGCAAGAGACGGCGGGTATCGGACAGCACGCGCGCCAGGAAGGTGGTGAAGCGCGCGCCGTCGGCGCCGTCGATGACCCGGTGATCGTAGGACAGGGACAGCGGCAGCACCAGGCGCGGCTCGAAGCTCTCGCCATTCCACACCGGCTGCATCTTGGCGCGGGAGACGCCCAGGATGGCCACCTCGGGGGCGTTGATGATGGGCGTGAAGCTGGTGCCGCCGATGCCGCCCAGGCTGGAGATGGTGAAGCAGCCGCCCTGCATGTCGGCCGGGGTCAGCTTGCCCTCGCGGGCCTTCCGGCTCACCTCGCCCAGCTCGCGCGCCAGATCGATGAGCGACTTGCGGTCCACGTCGCGGATGACCGGCACCACCAGCCCTTCGGGGGTGTCCACGGCGATGCCGATGTGGAAGTAGCGCTTGAGGATCAGGTTCTCGCCGCTGGCGTCCAGCGAGGAATTGAAGCGCGGGTACTCGCGCAGGGCGGACACCACGGCCTTGAGCAGGAAGGACAGCAGGGTGAGCTTGACACCCTTCTCCTTGTACTCGTCCACCATGGAGCGGCGGAAGCTCTCCAGGTCGGTGATGTCGGCCTCGTCGAACTGGGTGACGTGGGGGATGGTGACCCAGTTGCGGTGCAGGAACTGGCCGGTGAGCTTGTTGATGCGCGTCAGCGGCTGCACCTCCACCTCGCCCCACTGGGCGAAGTCCACCTCCGGCAGGGGCGCCACCTGCAGGCCGCCGGTGCCCTGGCTGAGGGCCTTCTTGACGAAGGCCTGCACGTCCTCGCGCAGGATGCGCCCCTTGCGGCCGCTGCCCTGTACCTGCGTCAGGTCCACGCCCAGCTCGCGCGCGAAGCGGCGCACGGAGGGACTGGCGTAGGGCAGCTCGGCGCTGGCGGGCTGCAGCTCGGCGGTGGGCGACGGGCGCGGCTCAGGGGCGGCGGGCGGCGCCTCCACCACCGGCGGCGCCGACGGGGCCGGCGCCGGTTGGGTGGGCGCGGCCGGCGCGGGCGCGGCCGGCTGGGAGGCGGCGGGCTCCTTGGCCGCCGGGGCCGGGGCGGCCTCGCCGGCGGCCGCGGTGTCCAGTTTCACGATGGGGTCGCCCTGCGAGACGCGGTCGCCCACCTTGACCAGCACCTCCTGCACGGTGCCGGCCTCCGGCGAGGGGATCTCCATGGACGCCTTGTCGGACTCCAGGGTGATGAGCGAGTCCTCCACCGCCACCTGATCGCCCGGCTGGACCAGGACCTCGATGACCTCGACCGCGTCGAAGTCGCCAATGTCGGGTACGACTATCTCTTTTTCGGCCATGCCTTGTTTCCTCGTCCGTCAGGCGTACAGCGGGTAGGTCTTGTCGGCGTCCAGGCCGTATTTGTCGATGGCGGCCTTCACGTCGGCGGGCTTGGCCTGGCCCTGCTCCACCAGGCCGCGCAGCGCGGTGACCACGATGTGGTAGCGGTTGACCTCGAAGTACTTGCGCAGCTGGGCGCGCGTGTCGGAGCGCCCGAAGCCGTCCGTGCCCAGGGTGTAGTAGGGGCCGGGCACGAAGGCGCGGATCTGCTCGGCGTAGTTGCGCATGTAGTCGGTGGCGGCCACGAAGGGGCCCTCGGCCCCCTGCAGGGCGGTCGTCACGTAGGGCACGCGCGGCGTCTCCTCCGGGTGCAGGGTGTTCCAGCGCTCGCAGGCCTGGCCGTCGCGGGTCAGCTCGTTGAAGCTGGTCACGCTCCACACGTCGGCCGCCACGTCCCAGTCCTTCCGCAGCAGCTCGGCGGCGGCCTGGGCCTCGCGCAGGATGGCGCCGGAGCCCAGCAGCTGCACGCGGCGCGCCCCCTCCCCGCCCTGCTGCAGGCGGTAGATGCCGCGCACGATGCCTTCCTGCACGCCCTCCGGCATGGCCGGCTGGTGATAGTTCTCGTTCATCACCGTGATGTAGTAGAAGACGTCCTCCTGCTCGCGGTACATGCGGCGCAGGCCGTCCTGCACGATCACCGCCAGCTCGTAGGCGAAGGCCGGGTCGTAGCTGATGCAGTTGGGCACGGTGCCGGCCAGGATGTGGCTGTGGCCGTCCTGGTGTTGCAGGCCCTCGCCGGCCAGGGTGGTGCGCCCGGCCGTGCCGCCCAGCAGGAAACCGCGCGTGCGCTGGTCGCCGGCGGCCCAGATGAGGTCGCCCACGCGCTGGAAGCCGAACATGGAATAGAAGATGTAGAACGGGATCATGTTGACCCCGTGGTTGCTGTAGGCGGTGCCGGCCGCGATCCACGAGCACAGCGCGCCGGCCTCGTTGATCCCCTCCTCCAGGATCTGGCCGGTCTTGTCCTCCTTGTAATACATGATCTCGTCCTTGTCCTGGGGCGTGTAGGTCTGCCCCACGGAGGAGTAGATGCCCAGCTGGCGGAACATGCCCTCCATGCCGAAGGTGCGCGCCTCGTCGGGCACGATGGGCACCACGTTGCGGCCGATCTTCTTGTCGCGCGTGAGCAGGGTGAGCAGGCGCACGAAGGCCATGGTGGTGGACATCTCGCGCTCGCCGGAGCCCTTGAGCAGCGGCTCGAAGACGGACAGCTCGGGCACCTCCAGGGGCGCGGCCAGGGGCTTGCGCTGCGGCAGGTAGCCGCCCAGGGCCTTGCGCCGCTCGCGCAGGTAGCGCATCTCCTCGCTGTCCTCGGGCGGCCGGTAGTACTTGGCGGCGGCGGCGTCCTCGTCCGACAGGGGGATGTTGAAGCGGTTCTTGAAGGCGATCATGTCGTCGCCGCCCAGCTTCTTCTGGCTGTGGGTGCGCATCTGCGCCTCGCCGGCGCGGCCCATGCCGTAGCCCTTGACGGTCTTGGCCAGGATGACGGTGGGCTGGCCCTTGTGGTGCACGGCGGCGTGGTAGGCGGCATAGACCTTGTGCGGGTCGTGGCCGCCGCGGTTCAGGCGCCAGATGTCCTCGTCGGACATCTTGGCCACCATGGCCTTGAGCTCCGGGTACTTGCCGAAGAAGTGCTCGCGCACGTAGGCGCCGTCCTTGGACTTGTAGTTCTGGTAGTCGCCGTCCACCGCCTCCATCATGCGCTTGCGCAGCAGACCGTGGTGGTCCATGGCCAGCAGCGGGTCCCAGTACGAGCCCCAGATGACCTTGATGACGTTCCAGCCCACGCCGCGGAAGATGGCCTCCAGCTCCTGGATGATCTTGCCGTTGCCGCGCACCGGCCCGTCCAGGCGCTGCAGGTTGCAGTTGATGACCCAGGTGAGGTTGTCCAGCTTCTCGCGCGCCGCCAGGGAGATGGCGCCCAGCGTCTCCGGCTCGTCCACCTCGCCGTCACCCACCAGGCACCACACGCGCCGGTCGTGGGTGTCGGCCAGGCCGCGGTCCTGCATGTATTTCATGAAGCGCGCCTGGTAGATGGACATGATGGGCCCCAGGCCCATGGACACGGTGGGGAACTGCCAGAAGTCCGGCATCAGCCAGGGGTGCGGATAGGAGGACAGGCCGTTGCCGTCCACCTCCTGGCGGAAGTGCTCCAGCTGCGCCTCGCCGAGGCGGCCCTCCAGGAAGGCGCGTGCGTAGATGCCGGGCGCGGAGTGGCCCTGCATGAAGATCAGGTCACCGCCGTGCTCGTGGCTGGGGGCGCGCCAGAAGTGGTTGAAACCCACGTCGTAGAGCACCGCCGCGGAGGCGAAGGTGGCGATGTGGCCGCCTAGCTCGGCCGCCTTGCGGTTGGCGCGCACCACCATGGCGGCGGCGTTCCAGCGGATGTAGGAGCGGATACGTGCCTCGATGCCGGGGTCGCCGGGCAGCGGCGCCTCCATGTGCGGCGGGATGGTGTTCACGTAGGCGGTGTTGGCCGAATAGGGCAGATTGGCCCCCGAGCGGCGCGCCTGGTCGATGAGCTGCTCGAGCAGGAAGTGGGCCCGCTCGATGCCTTCCCGCTCGATGACGGCATTCAGCGCCTCCAGCCACTCGGCCGTCTCCTGCGCGTCGACGTCCTGGCTCAGATCAACTGCGTTCATGTTCATGGGGATCTTGACCTCCCGATAGGCTCGATCGATCTCCCCGCCCGGGTACAGCGGGGAAAGGGGGCCGCCGGCAGCTCCGCACCGGCCTCAAAACAAGCGGCGCATGGTAGCAGAAATGGCCATCGCCGGCAGCCGCGCTTGTTTCGCGGCCAGGGGCGATCCGATATGCTAAACGGATGTATGAAAAATCCGATTTCTTGCCCATGGGCAAGCGCTTCCGGGGCTTTCTGCCCGTCGTCGTCGACGTGGAAACCGGCGGCTTCAACCACCAGACCGACGCCCTGCTGCAAATCGCCGCCGTCATCCTGCGCATGGACCAGAAGGGCCAGCTCTATCGCGAGCGCACCGTCTCCCACCACGTGCAGCCCTTCGAGGGCGCCAACCTGGAGCCCGAGTCCCTCAAGGTGAACGGCATCGACCCCTACCACCCGCTGCGCCTGGCCGTGCCGGAGAAGGACGCCCTCAACGACATCTTCAAGGTCATCCGCAACGAGGTGAAGATCAACGAGTGCTCGCGCGCCATCCTGGTGGGCCACAACGCGGCCTTCGACCTCAACTTCCTCAACGCGGCGGTGGCCCGCGCCGACATCAAGCGCAACCCCTTTCACCCCTTCAGCATCTTTGATACCGT
>JALVPS010000263.1 GCA_027031685.1 Gammaproteobacteria bacterium
GCCCACTGCACGCTGCGCGCGCCCTTCGACGGCGTGGTGACGGCGCGCGAGGCGGCGGTGGGGGCACTGGCCACGCCCGGCGCTCCGCTGCTGCGCCTGCTGGACACGACGGCCGTGGAGGTGCGCGCCGAGCTGCCGCCGGCCCTGGCCGATGCGCTGCGCCAGGCCCGCGATCTGCGCCTGCGCACCGACGCCGGTGAGGCCCCGGTGACCCTGCGCGTGCTGCTGCCGGCCCTGGACCCGGCCGCCCGCACGCACGAGGCGCGGCTGGACTTCGCGGGCCCGCCCCTGCCGCCGGGCAGCGCGGGCCGGGTGCGCTGGCGCGACCCGCGGCCGCACGTGCCGCCCGCGCTGGTGGTGGAACGGGATGGCCGGCTGGGGGTATTCGTGGCCCGTGACGGGCGGGCCCGCTTCCACGCCCTGCCCGGGGCCGTGCCCGGCCGGCCCGCCCCGGCCCCCGACCTGGCGCCCGAGGCACCCCTGGTGCGCGCCGGCCGCTTCGCCCTGCGGGACGGCCAGGCCATCCGCGTGATCGACCACCCATGAACTGGCTGGCGCGCCTGTACCGCAACCACGTCCTGGCCAACCTCACCTTCCTGCTGGTGCTGGTGGCGGGGCTGGCGGCCTGGTGGCAGATGCCGCGCGAGCAGGACCCGAGCATCAATTTCAACTGGATCGACATCACCACCATCGTGCCGGGCATGGCGGCGGCGGACATCGAGACGCGCGTCACCGACGTGCTGGAGGACGCCGTGCGCCAGGTGTCGGACATCAAGTTCGTGTCCAGCAACTCGCGCGACGGGGTGTCCCACATCCTGGTGCGCTTCGCCGACGACATGGCGCCGCGCCTGTTCGACAAGCGCGTCAACGACCTGCGCCGCGAGCTGCAGAACAAGGCCGCCGAGCTGCCCGACCAGGCGGAGACACCCTTCGTGTTCGAGGTGACCAGCGCCAACGCCTACCCCACGGCCACGGTGCTGGTGGTGGGCCAGGCCGACGACGAGAACCTGCACCGCCAAGCGGTGCGCATCAAGAAGGACCTGGAGCGCCTGCCGGGCACCGACCGCATCCTGGACACGGCCCTGCACGACCGCGAGCTGCAGGTGGACTTCGACCCCACGGCGCTGGAGGCGGCGGGCCTGTCGCCCACCCAACTGGCCGACAGCGTGGCCGCCCACTACCGCGACCTGGCCGCCGGCGAGGCGCGCGTGGGCGACCAGAGCTGGCTGGTGCGCCTGCAGGGCACCAGCGCCGATCCCGCCCACCTGGCCGCCCTGCCGGTGGTCGGAACGCGCGCCGAGGTGCCCCTGGACGCCGTGGCCGAGGTGCACGCGGGCCACGTCAAGGCGCGCCACCTGGTGCGCAGCGACGGCCGGCCCGCCGTGATGCTGGCCATCACCAAGAAGCCCTCCGCCAACACCCTTGAGCTGCTGGCCCGCCTCAAGGCCTACATCGCCGCCCAGAACCGCCTGACCGCCGGAACCGGCGTGCGCCTGGTGCTGGCCAACGACAGCACCGAGACCACCCGCACCGCCCTGCGCGTCATGCAGAACAATGCCCTGCTGGGGCTGGCCCTGGTGCTGCTGGTGACCTGGGCCTTTCTGGGCCTGCGCATCGCCCTGCTCACCTCCATCGGCATCCCCTTCATCCTGTTCGGCACCTTCTGGCTGCTGCAGGCGCAGGGCCAGACCCTCAACGTGTCCGTGCTGCTGGGGGTGGTCATCGCCCTGGGCATGCTGGTGGACGACGCGGTGGTGGTGGTGGAGGGCATCTACGACCGCCTGCAGCGCGGCGTGCCGGCCCTGCAGGCGGCGCTGGGCTCGCTGCGCGAGGTGGCCGCGCCGGTCACCGCCGCCGTGCTCACCACCATGGCCGCCTTCCTGCCCCTCATGCTGCTGCCGGGCATCCTGGGCCAGTACATGCGGGTCATCCCGCTGGTGGTGACCACGGCGCTGGCCATCTCCCTGGTGGAGGCCTTCTGGATGCTGCCGGCGCACGTGATCGCCGCGCGCGTGCACTTCGACCGGCCGGGCCGCGTGCAGCGCTGGCGGGCCCGCGCCCTGCACCGCATCCGCATCGGCTACACGCGCCTGCTGATCCGCGCCCTGCACCGGCCGCGCCTGTTGCTGGGCGGGCTGACGCTGCTGTTCGTGCTCGCCGTGTTCGCCGCCGTGGCCGGCCAGGTCCGGCCCGAGTGGCAACACCACCCGCTGCTGCGCCACCTGCTGGTGCGCACCGACTTCTTCGCCTCCGACCCGCTGCGCATGTTCTACGTGAACATCGAGATGCCCGCCGGCACGCCGCTGGAGGACACGCTGGACACGGTGCTGGCCATCGAGCGGCGCGTGCGCGCCCACCTGCGGCCAGGCGAGGTGCGCAGCATCGTCAGCTACGCCGGCCAGATGTTCACGGAGACGGCGCCCTTCCAGGGGGCGCGCTACGGCCAGATCCTGGTCACGCTGCAGCCGGCCGGGCCGGGCCGGCGCGACGTGCCCGCCATGCTGGACGACATGCGCGCCGACGTGTTCGCCGTGCCCGGCCCCGTCAAGCGCTACTTCCTGCGCCTGTCGGGCGGGCCGCCCACCTCCAAGCCCATCAGCGTCAAGGTGCGTGGTGACGACCTGGCGCGCATCAAGGCCGCCGCCGACACCCTGGTGGCGCAGCTGCGCCAGACCGACTGGGCGCGGGACATCAGCACCGACGACAGCCCCGGCAAGCCGGAGATGACCCTGCGCCTGGACGCCGACGCCGCCCGCCGCGCCGGCATCGACCCGCGCACCGTGGCGCGCACCCTGCGCCTGCTGGTGGACGGCGAGGTGGTGGCCCGCCTGCGCCACCAGGGCGAGGCGCTGGACGTGCGCGTGCGCGCCCGGCCCGCCGTGCTGCAGGACATCCACACCCTGCTGACGCACACCCTGCCCGCGCCGGACGGGCGGCGCGTGCCCCTGTCGGCCCTGCTGCGCGCCACCACCGACATCGGCGTGGGCAACATCCGCCACTACAACTTCCGCCGCGCCATCACCGTGGAGGCGGACATCGACAAGGACCGCATCGACACCCTGGCCGCCAACCGCTATCTGCAGGACCACTGGGCCCGGGTGCGCGACCGCTTCCCGGGCATCGACCTGGACTTCTCCGGCGAGCTGGACGACATCTACGAGAGCCTGGCCCACCTGGGCACCCTGCTGCTGCTGGGCGTGCTGCTCATGTACGCCATCCTGGGCGCCCAGTTCCGCAGCTACTTCCAGCCGCTCATCATCCTCACCACCGTGCCCATGGCCTTCACCGGCGTGGTCATCGGCCTGCTGGTCACCGGCAACCCGCTCAGCCTGTTCACCCTGTACGGCGTGGTGGCCCTGGCCGGCATCGCCGTCAACGCGGCCATCGTCCTCATCTCCGCCGCCAACGACCGCCTGGCGCGCGGCATGACCGTGCTGCACGCCACCCTGTACGCCGCCCGGCGGCGCGTGGTGCCCATCCTCATCACCTCCCTCACCACCATCGCCGGCCTGTTCTCCCTGGCCACCGGCCTGGGCGGCCACTCCCTGCTGTGGGGGCCCGTGGCCACGGCCATCGTCTGGGGGCTGGCCGTCTCCACCGGCCTCACCCTGTTCGTCATCCCCCTGCTCTACCGCCTCACCATGACCCGCAGCCACCTGGGCCGCTGAGCCGGCCACGTGCCTCCGCGCCGCGACGGCGCTATCATTGAGCGCCGGTTCGACCGCAAACGGACGGAGGTCACGGACATGAACCGCATCGGAACCGGAACGCTGCTGCTCGCCCTGCTGCTCCTCCACACGCCCCTAGGGGCCACGCCGGGCCCCCGCCTGGGACTGCACATCGCCGAAACCGCCACCCTCGGCCAGTACCGGAATCACCTCGATGCGGCGCTGGGCCTGGGCGTGCGCGTGGTGCGGGTACCGGTGGACTGGGCCGCTCTGGCGCCCGACCCGGGCACGGTGGATACGGCCTACCGCGACGAGGTGGTGGGGCGCGTGCTGCACGCCCAGGCCAACGGCCAGCAGGTGATCATGATGCTGGCGCAGAGCCCGGCCTGGGCCAGCGGCGTGGACGATCCGGCCGCGCCGCCCACCCCGGCCCACTACGCCGACTTCGGGCGCGCCATGGCCGATCTGCACGACACCCTGCTGGCCGCCGGCGTGGCGCCGCAGACCGTGCTCGCCTGGGAGGTGTGGAACGAACCCAACGTGGAGGAATTCTGGCCCGGCCGGCCGGTGCGGGACGGGGCCTATGTGCTGCTGGACGTGTCGGCCGCCAGCGAGTACGCCGGCCTGCTCACCGCCACCTGGCAGGTCATGCAGGCCCGCCACCCGGGCGTGCGCCTGCTGGGCGGCGCCCTGGCCAGCGCCGACACCGCCTATCTGGAGGCCCTGTACGCCGCCTTCCCGCCCGGCCTGCGTCCATTTCATGCCTTGTCCGTCCACCCCTACGCGCGGGTGGACGTGGTGAGCGGCCCCCACTACGGCCTGGCCCAGTACCCGGAGCAGTGCAACGGGCTGGAGGATCCACTCGCGCCGCCCTGGTGCTTCAAGCAGGGCGTGGAAAACCTGCGCGCCGTGCTGGACCGCCACGGCGACGCCGAGGTGGGCATCTGGTTCACCGAATTCGGCGTGGACAGCAGCAGCGAATGGGGCGGCGCCGGGGACGAATACCAGCAGGCCGAGCACCTGGAGCGGGCCCTGGACGTACTGGCCGACTGGACCCGCCGCGGCGATGTGATGCGCATCCCGGTGGCCACCTGGTACCGCCTGCTCGACGAGGGGCCGGACGACCTGTTCGGCCTGCTGCGGGCGGACGGCAGCCGCAAGCCAGTGGCCGACGCGCTGCGCAACCGGCTGGACGCCCAGGGCCGGCTCATCGTCGGCCCCGCGCCGCCGCGCGTGGTCACCCCTGCCGAGGGCGGCACGGTGAACCCCGGACGCATCACCCTGCGCTGGGTGGGCGCACCCGGCGCCAGCAA
>JALVPS010000264.1 GCA_027031685.1 Gammaproteobacteria bacterium
GCGAGGCCCTCAACGACCTGTTCTGCCACCTCAACGAGCGCGGCATCCGCGTGCTCAGCCTGCGCAACAAGTACAACCGGCTGGAGCAGCTGTTCGTCAACCTGGTGCAGAACAACCGCGCGGAGCGCGCCGCATGAGTCCGCGCGAGCAGCTCACCGCCTTCCTCACCATCCTCATCAAGGAGATCCTGCGCTTCTCGCGCATCTGGACGCAGACCATCCTGCCCTCGGCGGTGACCACGGGGCTGTACTTCCTGATCTTCGGCGACCTCATCGGCGACCTCATCGGCGAGATGGACGGCTACCGCTACATGGACTTCATCGTGCCCGGCCTGATCATGATGGGCATCATCACCAATGCCTACGCCAACGTGGTGTCGTCCTTCTTCTTCGCCAAGTTCTCGCACAGCATCGAGGAGATGCTGGTCTCGCCCATGCCGGACGGCGTCATCCTGCTCGGCTACGTGGCGGGGGGCATCGCGCGCGGCGCGGCGGTGGGCATCGCCGTCACCGGGGTGGCGCTGCTCTTCACCGACCTGCACGTGCAGCAGCCGCTGGTGGTCGTCAGCATCGCCCTGCTCACCGCCATGCTGTTCTCCCTGGCCGGCTTCATCAACGCCGTCTTCGCCCAGAGCTTCGACGACATCTCCATCATTCCCACCTTCGTGCTCACCCCGCTCACCTACCTGGGTGGCGTGTTCTACTCCATCTCCCTGCTGCCGCCCTTCTGGCAGAAGGCCTCCCTGCTCAATCCCATCCTGTACATGGTGAACGCCTTCCGCTACGGCGTGCTGGGCACCAGCGACATCTCCCTGTGGGTGTCCTACGCCATCATCTGCGGCTTCATCGTGGTGCTGTTCGCCGTCAGCCTGCATCTGCTGCGGCGCGGCGTGGGCATCCGCTCCTGACGCTCAGAACTTGCCCACCAGGCCCAGGGACCCACCGCGGCTTCCCGGTCGAGGCGGATCGTCAGGTCGGTGTCGCAGCCGGTGAAATGGCGGCCCCCTGCCCGCCTTCACGGGCTGTCCGGCAACGGCGGCCCGGGCATGCCGAGGATCCGGCGCCACCGGCCTGGCGCGGACCGGAGATCACATGGTGTGGGTGGGCCGGTCGGCCTGCAGGCTGCCGCCCAGCAGCATCTCGATCTTGCTGCGCGTGGCGCCCTTGTCGGCCTCGTGGAACTGCACGCCGATGCCGGGGGTGCGGCTGCCGGTGGCGCCGCGCGGGGTGATCCAGATGACCTTGCCGGCCACCGGGATGCGCTCCGGCTCGTCCATGAGATTGAGCAGCATGAACACCTCATCGCCCAGCCGGTAGCGTTTGGTGGTGGGGATGAACAGGCCGCCGTTCTTCACGAAGGGGATGTAGGCGGCGTACAGGGACGACTTTTCCTTGATGGACAGGGACAGGATGGCCGATTGGCCGGTGTTCAGGGTGCCGCTGTCACCCGGTGTGGATGGCTTGGCTTTCTTCGGTTGTGACATGACAAGGCCTCCCAGCCCAGCAGAATGACGTCCCGCTGCAGGTCGGCGTTGAGGGGGTGCTCGAGGGTGGCGCGCGAGACCAGCAGCTGGTCCTGGAATTCGAACAGGCGCATCAAGTCTAGCGGGGCGGCCAGTTTTCTCAACCGCCCCGCCGCGACAGGCGTCTCAAAAGGGCCGTCCAGCCCGCTGCGCAGACGCAGCAGGTCGCGCAGCAGGGCCTCGGACCAGTCGAGCAGCTGGGCGGTATCCAGCTCGGCCAGGGCGGCGCGCAGGGTGCCTGCGCTGCCCTGCCCGGCCAGCACCGCCAGCACGGCGTCCAGAAAGGCGGCATGGCGGGCCGGCACCTCGCCCTCGGCCAGGCGCAGGGCGGCACAGGGGGCGCCGTGGGCCAGGGCCAGCAGCCCGGCGGCGGTCTCGCCGGACAGGCCCTGCCCGGCCAGCCAGTCGAGGGCCGTCTGGCGCGGCGGACGCGGGAAGTCCACCCGCTGGCAGCGACTGAGGATGGTGGCCGGCAGCCGGTCCAGGCGGGCGCACACCAGCAGCAGGAGGGCATCGCCGGGCGGCTCCTCCAGGGTCTTGAGCAGGCTGTTGGCGGCGTTGACGTTCATGGCCTCGGCGGGGGTGATGAGCACCGGGCGCGGGCGACCGTGGCTGCGCGTGAGGGCGAGGAAGTCGATGAGGGCGCGGATCTGGTCCACGCCGATGCCCTGCCGATCGGCTGGCGGGGTGACCTCGTGGTAGTCGGGATAGACCCCCTCGGCGAACTGGCGACAGGCGGGGCACTGGCCGCAGGGGGTGCCATCGTCCCGGGTGGCGGGACAGACCAGGGCATTGGCGAAGCGGCGCGCGAAGTCGTCCAGTCCCAGCCCGGGCGGGCCGTGCAGCAGCACGGCATGGGGCAGGCGGTCGCGGCGCCACAGCTCCACCAGCCGCGCCCACTGGGCCGCCTGCCAAGGATAGGGCGCGCCGCTCACGGGGCCAGCTCCGGCCAGCGGGCCTGCAGGCGGGCGACGAGTTCCGCGCTCACGGTGTCGGCATCGCGGTCGGCGTCGACGACCTCGAAGCGGTCCGGCTCACGGTCGGCGCGCGCCAGGTAGGCGGCCCGCACGCGCTCGAAGAAGGCCAGCCGCTCGCGCTCGAAGCGGTCCGCCGCGCCGCGCGCCCGCACGCGCGCCATGCCCGCCGCCACCGGCATGTCCAGCAGGAAGGTGAGATCGGGCCGGAAGCCGCCCAGTGCCCAGCGCTCCAGGGCCTCGATGCGGGCCGGGTCGATGCCCCGCCCGGCCCCCTGGTAGACGTGGCTGGCGTCGGCGAAGCGGTCCGACAGCACCCAGCCGCCGGCCGCCAGGTGGGGCTCGATGCGGCGGCGCACGTGTTCCACGCGCGCGGCGTACATGAGCAGCAGCTCAGTGTCGGCGTGCATGGTCGGCAGGTCGCAGTCCAGCAGCACGGCGCGGATGGCCTCGCCCACCGCCGTGCCACCCGGCTCGCGGGTGAGCAGCACGTCGATGCCGCGCCCGCGCAGCCAGTCGCCCAGGCGGGCGAGCTGGGTGCTCTTGCCCACGCCCTCGCCCCCCTCCAGGGTGATGAAGCGGCCGCGCGTGGTCATTGGGCGGCGTGGCGCGCCCGGCGCCGCTGGTACTTGCGCACGGCGGCGGCGTGCTCGCGGTAGGTGCGCGAGAAGTGGTGCCGGCCGCCCGCCCCGGTGGCCACGAAGTACAGGTCGCCGGTCTCGTCCGGGTGGGTGGCGGCCAGCAGGGCGGCCAGCCCCGGCAGGGCGATGGGGGTGGGCGGCAGGCCGGCGCGGGTGTAGGTGTTGTAGGGGGTGTCGCGGCGCAGGTCGGCGCGGCGCAGGTTGCCGTCGAACGCCTCGCCCAGGCCGTAGATCACGGTGGGGTCGGTCTGCAGGCGCATGCCCTTGCGCAGGCGCTGCACGAACACGCCGGCGATGCGCGCCCGCTCGGCCGGGTCGGCGGTCTCCTTCTCCACGATGGAGGCCAGGATGAGCGCCTGATAGGGCGTTTCCAGGGGCAGGCCGGGGGTGCGCGTGGCCCACACCTCGGCCAGCACGCGACGCATGCGCTGGTGTGCCTGGCGCAGCAGATCGCGGTCGCGCATGCCGCGGGTCACGTAGTAGGTGTCCGGGAACAGCCAGCCCTCCACCCGCTCCTCGCCGAGCAGCTCGCGCAGGGCGGGCCGCCAGTGATCGTAGTCCAGGGTGGCCTGCAGCAGGCCCTGTTCCGTGAGCCGGCGCAGTTGGGCCACCACCTGGGCCACGGTGCTGCCCTCCACCAGGGTCACGCGGTGCTGGATGGTGCGCCCGGCGCGCAGGATGTCCAGCAGATCCGCGGCGCTGGTGCCGGCCGGCAGGAAATATTCACCGGCGCGCACCGGCGGACCGGGCCGCACCCAGCGCGCCCAGGCCACCAGCAGCCGCCCGTCTGGCAGCCAGCCGCGGCGCGCCAGGTCCCCGCCCAGGGCGGTGAGGCCAGTGCCCTCGGCCAGGGTATAGGTGGCACCGTCGGCGGGCAGTGGCAGGGGGCGCTGCATGAGGCGGGCACCGTACCAGGCGGCCACCCCGGCCAGGGCAGCCAGCAGCAACAGCGTCGCCAGGGCAATGCCCGGCGCCCTCATGCCAGCCGCTCCACCAGCCGCTGCAGGTGCCGGCACAGGGGATGCACCTGGGCCCAGCGGCGGCCGGCCAGCTCGCGCACCGGCCAGATGCCGATCACGGCGTTGGTGAGGAACAGGCCGTCGCTGGCCAGCAGGTCCTCGGGCGTGTAGCGGCCGCGCTGCACGGGCACGCCCTCGGCCGCCGCCAGCCCCAGCACGGCGGCGCGCATGACGCCGGCCACCCCGCAGCGGTCCAGTTCGGGCGTGTGCAGGGTGCCATCGCGCAGGAAGAACAGGTTGCTCATGGTGCCGTCGATGACGTGGCCGTCGGGATCGAGCATGAGACCCTCATGATACTCGTCCCCCCACTCGGCGCGCGCCAGCACCTGCTCCAGGCGGTTGAGATGCTTGAGACCGGCCAGCCGCGGCTGGTTGCCCAGGCGCTGCGCGCAGAGACGCACCCGCACGCCGCGCTCGGCCAGCCCGGCGGGATGGTCGGGCGGATCGCCGCGCAGCACGATGCGCGTGGGCCGCGGCCGGGCCGGCGGCCGGTAACCGCGCCCGGCCACGCCGCGGGTGAGCAGGATCTTGACCACCCCGGCGGTGTGGCCGGTGGTCACCCGCTCGACCTCGGCGCGCAGCACGGCCTCGCCGGGAAAGGGCAGGCGCAGCCGCTCACAGCCGGCCACCAGGCGCGCCATGTGGGCCTGCCACAGGCGCAGCCGGCCGCCCTGCAGGCGCAAGGTCTCGAACAGGCCGTCACCATAGTGCAGGCCGCGGTCGAACACGTCCACGCAGCGACTGCGCCGCCCATCGATGAGCAGGGGGGGCGCGAGGGGGGTGACGGGAACGTGAACGTCGGCGGGCACCCTCGCGCCCCCCC
>JALVPS010000265.1 GCA_027031685.1 Gammaproteobacteria bacterium
TCGTCACCCCCCTCACCCTGCAGGCCCTGTCCGGCCAGCCGGTGCGCAGCGAGCTGTTCGACCCGGCCGCGGAGGCAGCCATGGGACACATCGAGCTGGCCCGCTGGGCGGAGCGCATCCTCATCGCCCCGGCCAGTGCCGACCTGCTGGCGCGCCTGGCCCAAGGCCTGGCCGACGACCTGCTCACCACGCTGTGCCTGGCCAGCACGGCGCCGCTGCTGGTGGCGCCGGCCATGAACCACCGCATGTGGGACCACCCGGCCACCCGGGCCAATGTGGCCACCCTGCGCGCGCGCGGCGTGACCGTGCTGGGGCCGGCCGCCGGCGAGCAGGCCTGCGGCGAGTCGGGGCCGGGTCGCCTGCTGGAGCTGGCCGAGCTGCTGGCCGCGCTGCGCGCCGAGTTCGCCGTCGGCGGGGCGCTGGCCGGGGCGCGCGTGCTGGTCACCGCCGGCCCCACGCGGGAACCCATCGACCCGGTGCGCTATCTGAGCAATCGAAGCTCCGGCAAGATGGGCTTCGCCGTGGCCGAGGCGGCCGCCGCCGCCGGCGCCGACGTCACCCTGATTGCCGGTCCGGTCACGCTGGCCACACCGCGGAATGTGAAACGAATCGACGTGGAGCGCGCCGAGCAGATGCATACTGCCGTCATGGAACGGGCGCCCGGCGCGGACATCTTCATCGCCTGCGCCGCGGTGGCCGACTACCGCTGCGCCGCCCCGGCCGAGCAGAAGATCAAGAAGGACGCCACCACCGTGCAGCTCTCCCTGGTCCGCAACCCCGACATCCTGGCCGACGTGGCCGCCCTGCGGCCGCGCCCGCTGTGCGTGGGCTTCGCCGCGGAGACGGAGCGCCTGGCCGAGCACGCCCGCGCCAAGCTGGCGCGCAAGGGGGTGGACCTGATCGCCGCCAACCCGGTGGGCGAGGGGCGCGGCTTCGAGCGCGACGACAACGAGCTGCACCTGTTCTGGCCCGGCGGCGAGGAGGCCCTGGGGCGGGGCGACAAGCGGGCCCTGGCGCGGCGGCTGGTGGGCAAGGTGACCGAACTGTGGCGGGAGCGGGACCATGCGGCCGGTTGAGGTGCGCCTGCTGGACCCGCGCCTGGGCAAGGACTTCCCCCTGCCCGAGTACGCCACCCCCGGCGCGGCGGGCATGGACCTGCGCGCCTGCCTGTACGACAACCTCACCCTGCAGCCCGGCCAGACCGAGCTGATCCCCACCGGCCTGGCCATCCATATCGGCGACCCCGGGCTGGCGGCGGTGATCCTGCCCCGCTCCGGGCTGGGCCACAAGCACGGCATCGTGCTCGGCAACCTGGTGGGCCTCATCGACTCCGACTACCAGGGCCAGCTGTACGTGTCCTGCTGGAACCGCGGCGCGGAGCCCTTCACCATCGCCCCCGGCGAGCGTATCGCCCAGCTGGTGTTCGTGCCCGTGGTGCGTGCCGAGCTGCGCGTCGTGGACAGCTTCACGCCCAGCGCGCGCGGCGAGGGCGGCTTCGGCCACACGGGGCGCGACTGACATGGCCACCGAATCC
>JALVPS010000266.1 GCA_027031685.1 Gammaproteobacteria bacterium
GCACCAGTGCCGCATTGTAAGCAGGCCAGTTCCTGACCCGATACCTCCGCTTCGGCTGCGACATCGCTCTTCGCCTCCTCCTGCAGTGCCTGAACACCCCCCCTGAATGGGGACTGCCCTCGAGTTAACTTTTCTTGCCATGGCGGTCTTTCCGGGCTCACTTCAGACGCCATCTTACCTCCCCCTCATCCTGGAACGACAACCGCACATCGGGGTGGCATTCCCGCACGCAGCGCAAACGCCGGGAGATCGTTGTCCGGTGTCAGCCGGCACACCACGTTGCCCACTCACCACCGGCCGTGGCGACGCGCCATAGCGGCAGGCGAGCGCCAGCACCAGCCCGTCGAGGATAGCGGTGACGTCCAGGGGCCACCCGAGCTGGGGCACGAGGAGGGCGCGGGGGCGCAGGTGGCAGTCGGTGATCTGCGGTCGGACGGCGGCGCAGCCGGTAACGCCCGCGAGCAGCGCAGCCACCGCCAGGTGGCGGGCGAGGCGGAGCAGGCGCATGAGCGGCCACGTCAATGGCATTGGGGAAAGGATCCGGCGGGGGAATGCATTAGACTTCCGTTTTCATCTATCCACTTTCATCCCAAGGAGCATCTGCCATGTACAGTTTTTCCGTCACCCTGGATCTGCCGGTGGACGAGGCCATCGACCGCCTCAAGGACGTGTTGCAGGCTCATCACCTGGGCATCGTCAGCGATGTGGACGTGCAGAAGATCGTCAAGGCCAAGCTGGGCGAGGACATGCCCGCCTATCGCATCCTGGGCGCCTGCAACCCCAAGCTGGCCAAGCGCGTGCTGGGCGCGCAGCCGGAGGCGGGCACGCTGCTGCCCTGCAATATCGTGGTGCGCGCCGAGGGGGAGGGTTCGGTGATCCATTTCATGGACCCGGAGCCGGTGCTGGCGCTGGCCAACGACGCGGAGATCGAGGCCGTCGCCCGCGAGGCCAGGTCCATGCTGCAGGCGGTGGCCGCCGAGCTGCAAGACTAATCCGACGGTGGGCCGCGGCGTACACCGCGGCCCGCCCCGACGGTCCGTTGATATTCGATTTTTCCTGCCCTCACATCTTAACCATTCAACTTTATCCGGGTTCGCGCTGCCCCCATACTGGCTCCATTGCAACACGTGACCCACAGCCCTATCCGGAGGTAACGGCAATGGCAAACGAAACCCGGACCACCACCCACACCCTGCCACGCATCAACGAGCCGGCGCCGGACTTTATCGCCACCACGACCCACGGCGTGAAGACGCTGGACGACTACAAGGGGAAGTGGCTGGTGCTGTTCTCGCACCCGGCGGATTTCACCCCCGTGTGCACCACCGAGTTCATGGCCTTCGCCAGGCGCGCCGAGGACTTCAGGGCGCGCAACTGCGAGCTGCTCGGCCTGTCCATCGACAGCACCTACTCGCACCTGGCGTGGGCGCGCAATATCGAGGAGAAGTTCGGGGTGGACATCCCCTTCCCGATCATCGCCGATCTGGACATGAAAGTGGCCACTGCCTACGGCATGATCCATCCCGGCGCGGCCGACACCTCCACCGTGCGCGCCACCTTCGTCATCGACGAGAAGGGCATCCTGCGCGCCATGGTGTACTACCCGCTGACCAACGGCCGCTCCATCGACGAGATCCTGCGCCTGGTCACGGCCCTGCAGACCACCGACGAGCACGGTGTGGCCACGCCGGAGGGCTGGCAGCCGGGCGACAAGGTAGTCGTGCCGCCACCGGCCACGGTGGAGGCCGTCGAGCAGCGGCTGCAGGAAGGCCACGAGTGCGTGGACTGGTACTTCTGCAAGAAGTCGCTCTGAGCCAGCACCATGCCGTCACTCGGCCAGCCCTCCCCCGGTGGCCGTGCTTTTTGCGCATCGGGCAGGAGGCGGGGTCACCCCCGCCGTCTTCTTACGCCACCGAACGTGCGGTTCCGTGTCCGGCGGTTCATGAGACACCTTGGAGTCGTCACACGGTATCCAGCAACGACACCAACCCCATACGATCAAACCGGGACCAAACAGACCCCCTTGCCGTTCGGCTAACCGTGCATCTTGCCAGGCCGGTAAGGGACATTCAGTCCCAGGTCATCCCCTCGCCACCACGGCTCGGAGAATAGCGCCAGGCAATCGGGATAGGTGCGGTCAGGCTGTCTGACCGAGCCCCTCCCACACCACCCGGCATGCGGGTCCGCACCGGGCGGTTCGGGAAGTTGAGGTCTTGCCCGGGCCCGCGTCGCCATCCCATGCCGATACGGCTTCATCACGCCCCGCCCTCGGGCGGGCTTCTCCCACCTCCGGTACGGCTCGCTCCGGCCGCCCGGGTTTCTGATGCCCTGCCGTCTCGAATGTCATGGCCGTCAGACCCTCCTTCCCGTGCGGCCCTCCGCTCCACCCGGTTTTTCGGGCTTCTTCATGACTCAGGCCTCTGCCGACTTCTCGCCCCGCCTCCCGGCGTCGCCCTTTACGGCATAAGGCGGGATCTTCCTAGGCAAGGCGCGCACCCCTTCACCACACAACCGCCGGATCTACACCGCCTTGCCCTGGTCACGAGAGTTTCGCGGTTCATGGCCCGCTCGCCCTGCTCGGCAGGGTTTACTCGCCCCATCCCTGGGGCTCGTCCTTCGGGGCAGCCTGCGGCTGTTCAAAATCGTTCCCAACGATTTTGTCTGCCCGTCGGCGCGCGGTTTACGCTCCACGCTTCCTGTCCACAGTCTGTCGCCCTTCCGCAGTTGCGCTTCACTTCACTCACCGTGACCAGCTCATGGCGGGACTTTCACCTGCAGGGGTGCGCCCATGCTGGGCGCACCACCAAAGAAAAACCCCGCCGGAGCGGGGTTTTTCTTTGTACCGGGGCGGAAGGTCAGGCCGCTTGCACGCCCAGCTTCTCGCGCCAGCCGGGGAACAGGGCGTCGGCGTCGTGCGGGAAGGACTCGAAGGCGCGCGCCAGCTCGCGGTGCTGCTTGGCGCACTCGAGGGGATCGAGCCCGTTCTTCCAGCACTCCCAGGCCTGGATCAGGAACTTGCCGCCGGCGGCCGGGCCGTCGATGTGGCCAAAGGAGCCGCCGCCGCAGGTGTTGATGACGTTGGCGTGGCCCAGGTTCTCGAAAAAGCCGAACAGACGCAGGGCGTTCATGCCACCGGAGATGATGGGCGTGGTGGCCTTCATGCCGTGCCACTTCTGATAGAAGGGGACCTCGAAAAACTCTGCTTCCAGCGCGTCCATCGACGAAAAATCAACTGGTTACGCCGGGCTAGACGGCAAAATCCGAGGTTTTTCGAGGTGCCCAGAAGTAGGGGCCCTGGCACTCGTCACGCTCCAGCATGTAGGCCAGCACGCGCTCGTCCTTGTGCCCTTCCATCTTGCCGTAGCCCATGGTGCCGGTGTGGATGCCGGACGCGCCCATGAGGCGGGCCAGCTTCATGTAGCACAGCGGGTCCATGCCCATGGGCGACTTGTAGGAGGTCACAGAGCCGTGACCGGCGCGATGGAAGTGCAGGAAGGTGGACGGGAAGTAGCGGCGCGCGGTGGTCACGCCGGCCGGGCCGGCCACGAAGCCGTCCACCAGGAAGGCCACGTGCTCCTCGTTGCCGTACTTGGCGAACTCGTTCAGCACGTATTCGCTACGGGCGATCATCTCGGCGAAGAAGTCGGCGGTGATGTTGGCCGAGAAGAACTTGGCCTCGCCGGTCTCCTGCTGTGCCTTGTCCATGGCCTGGGCCACCCGGGTCCTAACACTCGGCTCAACCCGGCCGGTAGCGGCAGGCTAACCAGTACCGCCGGCGCGGAAGCTCAGTCGCCATCCAGGAGATCACCCAGACCACCCAAAATGGAGCCCTCGCCGGCACCAGTCTTGGCCAGACCGGGGGCGTTCTGCAGCACGCGGTCGGCCAGGCGCGAGAAGGGCAGGCTCTGCAGCCACACCGTGCCGTGGCCGGACAGTGTGGCCAGGAACAGGCCCTCGCCGCCGAACAGCATGGACTTGAGGCCGCCGGCGCGCTGGATGTCGTAGTCGATGCCGGGCGTGAAGGCCACCAGGCAGCCGGTGTCCACGCGCAGCGTCTCGCCCTGCAGGCGCTTTTCCACCACTGTGCCACCGGCGTGGATGAAGGCCATGCCGTCGCCCTCCAGCTTTTCCAGGATGAAGCCCTCGCCGCCGAACAGGCCGGTGCCCAGCTTGCGGTTGAACTCGATGCCCAGGCGGGTGCCCAGGGCGGCGGCCAGGAAGGCGTCTTTCTGGCAGATGAGGCGCTCGCCCAGCCGGGCCAGATCCAGGGCCAGGATGCGCCCCGGATAGGGAGCGGCGAAGGCCACGCGGCGCTTGCCGCTGCCGCGGTTGGTGAAATGGGTGGTGAACAGCGACTCGCCCACCAGCAGCCGCTTGCCGGCGCCGAACAGCTTGCCCATGAGCCCGGCACTGGCCTCGGATCCATCGCCCATGCGGGTCTCGAAGGTGATGCCGTCCTCCATGTAGTTCATGGCACCGGCCTCGGCGATGACCGTCTCGCCCGGGTCCAGCTCCACCTCCACCACCTGCATGTCGTTGCCGATGATCTCGTAGTCCACTTCATGACAGCGCATGGTCTCTTTCTCCCTGGGGTTGCACGGAAGGCCATTGTCCCATCCCGGGCGCTGCCGGCGCCATGACGGGGCCCTATACTTGACCCAGACCATACGGAGTCCGCCATGCCCCGCCTGCGTCACATCCTCGCCCTGCTGCTCACGCTGTGGCTGCCCGGCGCCCTCGCCCTGGAGGCCGACTACCCGCTGGAGCGCTTCACCCCAGAGCGGGCACCGCTGGCGCGCCTGCTGTGGCTGCCCTCGGAACACGGCGTGCAGCCCGCCGAGCGGGTCGTGGCCCGCGCCCTGGCCCGGCGTGGCATCGAGGTGTGGCTGCCGGACCTGTTCGCCGCCCACTTCCTGCCGCCCCTGCCCAGCAGCTTGGGGCAGATCCCGCTGGACGACGTGCTCGAGCTGCTGC
>JALVPS010000267.1 GCA_027031685.1 Gammaproteobacteria bacterium
ACGTCGAGGAGCGCGCGGTCATCTCGGCGGTGGACATGGACAACATCTACAAGATCCCGCTGTGGCTGCACTCGCAGGGCGTGGATCAGATCATCGCCCGCAAGTTCGGCCTGGACCTGCCGCCCGCCGATCTGGACGACTGGCGCTCGGTCATCCACGCCATGGAGTTCCCGGAGGCGGAGGTCACCATCGCCCTGGTGGGCAAGTACGTGGACCTCACCGAGTCCTACAAGTCCCTCAACGAGGCGCTCACCCACGCCGGCATCCACACGCACACCCGCGTCAACATCCGCTACGTGGATTCGGAAAAGCTGGAGAGCGGTGACACCAGCGAGTTGGACGACGTGGACGCCATCCTGGTGCCGGGCGGTTTCGGCAAGCGGGGCGTGGAGGGCAAGATCCTGGCCGTGGAACACGCCCGCACCCATCGCGTGCCCTATCTGGGCATCTGTCTGGGCATGCAGGTGGCGGTCATCGAGTTCGCGCGTCACGTGGCCGGCCTGCCCCGGGCGCACAGCACCGAGTTCAACGCGGACACGCCCGATCCGGTGATCGCCCTCATCACCGAGTGGCAGGATCGGCGTGGAGAGGTGGAGCGCCGCTCCGAGGAGTCCGATCTGGGCGGCACCATGCGCCTCGGGGGCCAGCAGTGCCGCCTGCACCCCGGCACCCTGGTGCGCGAGATGTATGGCCGGGACATCATCATCGAGCGCCACCGCCACCGCTACGAGTTCAACAACAACTATCGCGCGCCGCTCGCCGAGGCGGGGCTGGTCGTTTCCGGCGAGTCCATCGACGGCCAGCTGGTGGAGGTGGTGGAGCTGCCGCGCGAGGTCCATCCCTGGTTCATCGGCTGCCAGTTCCACCCGGAGTTCACCTCCACGCCGCGCGATGGCCACCCCCTGTTCGCCGGCTTCATCCGCGCCGCCCGGGCGCAGCGCGAGCGCCACGAGGCCGAAGAGGCGTCGGCATGAAGCTGTGCGGCTTCGACGTGGGGCTGGACCGGCCCCTGTTCCTCATCGCCGGCCCCTGCGTCATCGAGAGCGAGCAGCTGGCGCTGGACACCGCCGGGCAGCTGGCCGAGCTCACCGCCCGTCTGGGCATGCCCTTCATCTACAAGTCCTCCTTCGACAAGGCCAACCGCTCCTCGGCGCAAAGCTTCCGCGGCCCCGGCCTGGAGGCGGGCCTGCGCATCCTGGAGAAGGTGCGCGAGCAGATCGGCGTGCCGGTGCTCACCGACGTGCACGAGGACACCCCCCTGGGCGAGGTGGCGGCGGTGGTGGACGTGCTGCAGACGCCGGCCTTCCTGTGCCGCCAGACCAACTTCATCCAGAACGTGGCGCGCCAGGGTCGGCCGGTGAACATCAAGAAGGGCCAGTTCCTGGCCCCGTGGGACATGGGCAACGTGGTGGACAAGGCGCGCGCCGTGGGCAACGGGCAGATCCTGGTGTGCGAGCGCGGCTACACCTTCGGCTACAACAACCTGGTCTCGGACATGCGCGGCCTGGCCGTCATGCGCGACACCGGCTGCCCGGTGGTGTTCGACGCCACCCACTCCGTGCAACTGCCGGGCGGGCAGGGCGACCGCTCCGGCGGCCAGCGCGAGCACGTGCCGGTGCTGGCGCGGGCGGCGGTGGCCGCCGGCATCTCCGGCCTGTTCATGGAGACCCACCCCGACCCCGACACCGCACTCAGCGACGGCCCCAACGCCTGGCCGCTGGGGCGCATGGCCGAGCTGCTGGAGACGCTGCAGGCGCTGGACGCCGTGGTCAAGCGGCATGGCCTGGCTGAGACCCGTCTCGTCGAGTGACGACGGGCGGCCACCGCGGCCGGCGCGCCGCCCCCCATTCACGTTTCACTAGGGAGCCACAATGACCAGCATCATCGACATCAAGGGACGACAGATCATCGATTCGCGGGGCAACCCCACGGTGGAGGCGGATGTCCTCCTCGACGACGGCAGCCTGGGGCGCGCCGCCGTGCCCTCCGGCGCCTCCACCGGCACGCGCGAGGCCATCGAGCTGCGCGACGGGGGCGCCGAGTGGGGCGGCAAGGGCGTGCGCAAGGCCGTGGCCCACGTCAACGGCCCCATCCGCGAGGCCCTGCTGGGCATGGAGCCGGGCGCGCAGCGGGCCATCGACGACCGCATGATCGAGCTGGACGGCACCGACAACAAGGGTCACTTGGGCGCCAACGCCATCCTGGCCGTGTCGCTGGCGGTGGCCCATGCCGCCGCGGCTGCCGAGCGCACCTCCCTGTACCGCTACCTGGGTGGCGAGGACGCCAGCCGCCTGCCGGTGCCCATGATGAACATCATCAACGGCGGCGCCCACGCCGACAACAGCGTGGACCTGCAGGAGTTCATGATCCTGCCGGTGGGCGCGCCCAGCTTCAGCGAGGCCGTGCGCTACGGTGCCGAGGTCTTCCACACCCTCAAGAAGGTCCTGGCCGACAAGGGCCTGGCCACCACCGTCGGCGACGAGGGCGGCTTCGCCCCCAACCTGCGCTCCAACGAAGAGGCCATCGAGGTCATCCTCACCGCCATCGAGCGGGCCGGCTACCGGCCGGGGGAGGACATCTGGCTGGGCCTGGACGTGGCCAGCTCCGAGTTCTACCACGACGGCCGCTACGTCCTCGAATCCGAGGGCCGCAGTTTCGACGCCGCCGGCTTCGTCGACTACCTGGCCGGATGGGTGGCGCGCTACCCCATCCTGTCCATCGAGGACGGCATGGCCGAGGACGACTGGGACGGCTGGCGCCTGCTCACCGAGCGCCTGGGCGGGCGTGTGCAGCTGGTGGGCGACGACCTGTTCGTCACCAACACGCAGATCCTCAAGCAGGGCATCGAGCGCGGCGTGGCCAACGCCATCCTCATCAAGGTCAACCAGATCGGCACCCTCAGCGAGACCCTGGCGGCCATCGAGCTGGCGCGCCAGAACGACTATGCCGCCGTCATCTCCCACCGCTCCGGCGAGACCGAGGACGTGACCATCGCCGACCTGGCCGTGGCCACTGGCACTGGCCAGATCAAGACCGGCTCCATGTCCCGCACCGACCGGGTGGCCAAGTACAACCAGTTGCTGCGCATCGAGGAGCAGCTGGGCGAGCGGGCCGTGTACGCCGGTCGAAGCGCCTTTCCCGGGCTGTGAGGCCGGTGGTTGGCGCGTTTTTCATCCGGCGCATGAAAAGTCGAAGCCAACTGGTTGTGTCGAAAAGGGATTTTTGCGAACATAAGCCACCCAGGACGAACCATAATCACAACCGGTGGCCGGCCTGCGGCTGCCCCCTGCCAGCGAGATGCGCCGCTTCCCATGAGACTGCTCACCGCCCTTCTGCTGCTGTTGCTGGTGTCGCTGCAGTACAAGCTGTGGCTGGGCGAGGGGGGGCTGCGCGAGTTGTGGACCCTGCGCGAGGCGGTGGCGCGCCAGGCGGCCGAAAACGCTCGCCTGGCGGCGCGCAACCAGGCCCTGGCCGCCGAGGTCCAGGACCTGCGCGAGGGCCGTGCGGCCATCGAGGAGCGCGCCCGCAGCACGCTGGGCATGATCCGCGAGGGCGAGACCTTCTACCGCATCGTCGAGCGCCACGGCGCCGACGGCCTGCGCCATGTGGCTCAGCGCGACACCCCCTGACCCCCGGTCGGGCCGCCGCTTTCCCCCCGTCATGACCGTACCCCGCTACTGGGCCGTCGTGCCCGCCGCCGGTGTGGGGCGCCGTTTCGGCGCCGACATCCCCAAGCAGTACCTGCCGCTGCGCGGCAGGCCCGTGCTGCAGCACACCCTGGAGCGGCTGGCGGCACTGCCGGGCCTGGTCGGGGTGGTGGTGGCCATTGGCGCCACGGACCGCTGGTGGGCCGACCTGCAGCTGGCGCTGCCCTGCCCACTGGAGGTGGTGCCGGGCGGAGCGGAACGGGTGGACTCGGTGTTGCGGGCCGCGCGCCACCTGGTGCCGCGGCTGGGCGAGGCCGACTGGCTGCTGGTGCACGACGCCGCCCGCCCCTGCGTGCGGCCGGACGATGTCATCCGCCTGATGGACGCGGTGCGCGACCATCCCTGCGGCGGCCTGCTGGGGGCGCCGGTGCGCGACACCATGAAGGACGTGGACGCGGACGGCACGGTGCGCGCCACAGTGGACCGCGGCCGCCTGTGGCACGCCTACACCCCGCAGCTGTTCCGCGCCCCATTGCTCCTGGCCGCGCTGGAGGGGGCCGTGGCCGAGGGCCGGCCGGTGACCGACGAGGCCAGCGCCATGGAGGCGGCCGGCCACGCTCCGCGCATGGTGCAGGGGCACGCCGACAACCTCAAGATCACGCGCCGCGAGGACCTGGCCCTGGCGGAGTTCTTCCTCGCCCGGCAGGTGGCGGAGGGGGTAGCGTGAACCTGCGCATCGGCCACGGCTTCGACGTGCACGCCTTCCAGGCGGGCGACCACATCGTGCTGGGCGGCGTGCGCATCTCTTTCAACAAGGCCTTCCAGGCCCATTCCGATGGTGACGTCCTGCTGCACGCCGTGTGCGACGCCCTGCTGGGGGCCGCCGCGCTGGGGGACATCGGCCGCCACTTCCCCGACAGCGATCCCCGCTACGCTGGCATTGACAGCCGCCGCCTGTTGCGCTCGGTGGTGGCCCTGTTGCGGGAGCGTGGGCTGCACGTGGTGAACGTGGACGCCACCATCATCGCCCAGGCGCCGCGCCTGGCGCCCCACATCGACGCCATGTGCGCCCACCTGGCCGCCGACCTGCAGGTCACCCGCGACCGGGTCAACGTCAAGGCCACCACCACCGAACGGCTCGGCTACACCGGCCGCGGCGAGGGCATCGCCGCGCACGCCGTGGCCCTGCTCGGCGCGGACGCCTGAAGGCGCCGGGCCGGCAAAGCCCGATTTCCATCACACCGCCGCGTAGGCCGCTGTTCTAGAATGGATCTCCCAAGTCCGGGCCGGCGGCGATCATCCACGAGGCCGGCCGTCGTGCC
>JALVPS010000268.1 GCA_027031685.1 Gammaproteobacteria bacterium
CATTTGACGGTCATGGTGGTCGTCATCAGGCTCCGAACACCGCCTCGATGGCCCGGTCCAGGGTCTCGCGAATGTCCGCGTCGTCGGTGATGGGGCGCACCAGCGCCATCTGCGCCGCCTCCTGCACCGAGATGCCGCCCTTGATGAGATTGGCGGCATAGACCAGCAGGCGGGTGGAGATGCCTTCATCCAGCCCGTGGCCCTTGAGCTTGCGCGCCGCCTCGGCCACCTTCACCAGCTTCTGCGCGGTGTCGGCGTCGATGCCGGTCTCGGCAGCGAGGATCTGCGCCTCCTCCTCGGCCGGCGCGTAGTCGAAGTCCATGGCCACGAAGCGCTGCTTGGTGGACTGCTTGAGATCCTTCATCAGGCTCTGGTAGCCGGGGTTGTAGGAGATTACCAGCTGGAAGTCGGGATGAGCCTTGACCACCTCGCCCTTCTTGTCCAGGGGCAGGGTGCGGCGGTGGTCGGTGAGGGGATGGATCACCACGGTGGTGTCCTGGCGCGCCTCAACCACTTCGTCGAGATAGCAGATGGCGCCGATGCGCGCCGCGGTGGTGAGGGGACCGTCGAGCCAGCGAGTGCCCTCGGCGTCGAGCAGGTAACGCCCCACCAGGTCGGCGGCGGTCATGTCCTCGTTGCAGGCCACGGTGATCAGCGGCCGCCCCAGCTTCCACGCCATGTACTCCACGAAGCGGGACTTTCCACAGCCGGTGGGGCCCTTGATCATCACCGGCAGCCGGGCGGCGTAAGCGGCTTCGTACTGGGCCACTTCGTTGCCGTGGGGGTGGTAGAAAGGCTCTTCGGCCACTTTGTATTGTTCGAGATCGATCTCGGTCATCGGTTGACTCCTGGGTTTTCCAACAGGCCGCGCCCCGCGCGCTCCCCGTCCCCCTCTCCCGCTTGCGGGAGAAGGTTAGGGGTGTGGGGATCGACGGGACAAAAAACCCCCGCCGAAGCGGGGGCTTGCTGCTTCGGTCGCAAGCAGGCGGCGCTTACTTGTGCACGCCCAGCTTTTCCCGCCAGCCCGGATAGAGCTTGTCGGCATCATGCGGGAAGGACTCGAAGGCGCGCCGGAACTCGTGGTGCTCCTTGGCCCACTCGATGGGATCGGCACCGGCTTTCCAGCACTCGTAGGCCTGACGCAGGGAGATGGCGCCGGCGGCCGGGCCGTCCACGTGACCGTAGGAACCGCCGCCGGCGGTGTTGATCACGTTGGCGTGGCCCAGGTTCTGGAAGAAGCCGGGCAGACGCAGGGCGTTCATGCCACCGGAGATGATGGGGGTGGTGGGCTTCATGCCGTACCACTTCTGGTAGTAAACGGGGCCCTGGAACTCGTCACGCTCGATGATGTAGGCGATGTTGCGGTCGTCCTTGGAACCCTCCATCTTGCCGAAGCCCATGGTGCCCACATGGATACCGGACGCGCCCTGCAGGCGAGCCATCTTGGCCAGCACATAGGCGGTGTAGCCGCGCTTGGACTGGGGCGAAGTGACGGCGCCGTGGCCGGCGCGATGATAGTGGAGATACTGGT
>JALVPS010000269.1 GCA_027031685.1 Gammaproteobacteria bacterium
GCCCCGACGGCGCCCTGGACGCGGAAGGCCAGGTTCTGGGCACCTACCTGCACGGCCTCTTCGAGTCGCCCGCCGCCTGTACCGCCTTGTTGCGCTGGGCCGGGCTGGCCCGCCCCCGCGAACTGGACTACGCGGCGCTGCGCGAGACCGCCATCGAACGCCTCGCCGACGCGGTGGAGTCACACCTGGACACCGTGCGCCTGCGCGAGCTGGTGTTACCGCTGGAGGTGTCGGCATGAGCGCGCGCCGCACGCTGATCCTGGGTGGCGTCCGCTCGGGCAAGAGCCGCCTTGCCGAGCGCCTGGCCCGCGAGAGCGGCCTGGCGGTCACCTATATCGCCACCGCCCACGCGGGGGATGCCGAGATGGCGGCGCGCATCGCCGCCCATCGCGCGCGCCGCCCCGCCCACTGGCGCCTGCGCGAGGAGCCGCTGCACCTGGCCGCTGCATTGAAGAGCGAGGCCGCCGAGGAGCGCTGCCTGCTGGTGGACTGCCTCACCCTCTGGCTCACCGCCCTGCTCACCCAGCCCGATGCGGCCCTGCCGGAGCGCGAGATCCAGGCCCTGCTCGACGCCCTGCCCCGGCTCCCCGGGCGGCTGTTGCTGGTGAGCAACGAGACCAACATGGGTGTCACCCCGCCGGGCGAGCTGAGCCGCCGCTATTGCGACCTGGCCGGCGAGCTGCATCAGGACCTGGCGCAGCAATGCGACCAGGTGATCCTGACCATCGCCGGCCTGCCCCAGATCCTGAAGGGAGAACCGCTGTGAATAACGAGATGCTGTGGCTGAACACCCCGCCCGCCGAGCCCGATGCCCAGGCCGCCCGCGCGGCCCAGGCGCGCCAGGCCCGGCTCACCAAGCCGCCCGGCGCGCTGGGGCGGCTGGAAGGCATCGCCATCCGCCTGGCCGCGCTGCAGGGCCGCGAGCGTCCGCACGTGGCGCGGGTGCGAATCGCGGTCTTTGCGGGAGATCACGGGGTGGCCGCGCAAGGCGTCTCCGCCTTTCCACAAGCGGTCACTGCGGAGATGATCAAGAACTTCGCGCGCGGCGGTGCCGCGATCAACGTCTTGGCGCGGGCGCTGGACGCCGGGCTGGAGGTAATCGACCTGGGTACCGTTGCCGACACCGGCGACCCGCCCGGCGTCATCAGCCTATCCCTTGGCCCGGGCACCGCCGACTTCACCCGCGAGCCGGCGATGACGCCACACCAGCTCGCCGGGGCCCTGGCCGCCGGCCGCCACGCCGCGGAGCGGGCACGCCTGGATGGCGCCCAGCTGTTCATCGGCGGCGAGATGGGCATCGGCAACACCACCGCCGCGGCAGCCCTCGGCTGCGCCCTGCTGGATCGCGCGCCGGGTGAGCTGGCCGGCCCCGGCACCGGCCTGGACGCCGGGGGCGTGGCGCGCAAGGCGGCGCTCATCGAGAAAGGCCTGGCGCGTCACCGCGCCAACCTGGACGATCCGCTGGAGGCGCTGCGCCGCCTCGGCGGCTTCGAGATCGCCGCGCTGGCCGGCGCCGACCTGGCGTGCGCC
>JALVPS010000270.1 GCA_027031685.1 Gammaproteobacteria bacterium
CAGCGGCACCGTGTAGATGAGCAGCAGCAGCAGGCCGTCCAGCTTCTCGCGGCGCGAGAGGTAGCGCGACCGCAGCAGCGGCCAGAACTGCTTGAACAGCGTGGCGTTGTGGCCGCGCGACCAGCGCCGGATCTGCCGCGAGCGCACCTCCCAGGTCTCCGGTACCTCCTCGAAGCACTCCACGCGGTTGGCGTAGACCACCTTCCAGCCGCTGGCGTAGAGACGGTAGGTGAGGTCGGTATCCTCGGCCAGCACCCGCGGATCGAACCCGCCGAAGGCCAGGGCCAGGTCGCGCCGGAAGCCGCCTACCGTGCCGCCGTACTGCGGCACCAGGTGGAGGTTGTGCCGCGCCTGCTGGTCCACCTGGTAACCGCCGCTGCGCTCCAGGTCGAGCAACCGCGTCAGCAGGTTGCTCCGGGTGTTGACCGGCACCACCCGGCCCATGACCGCCCCCACCTCGGGGTGGCGGAACGAGACGGCGAGATCGCGCAGGGTGCCGCGCCCCGGCTGGTAGTCGGCGTCGAAGACGATGATGATCTCGCCCGTCGCCACCAGCAGGGCGTCGTTCAGGGCGGCCGGCTTGCCGCGACGCCCCCGCCGCCGGAAGATGGGGCGCACGATGTCGTGGCCGGCCGCCAGGTCGCGCAGGATCGCCTCGGTGCCGTCGCCGGAGTGGTCGTCGATGGGGATGATCTCGAGCCGGTCGTGGGGGTAGTCGCAGGCCAGGATGGACTCCACCACCTGCCGGGCCACCTTCTCCTCGTCGTGCATGGGCACCAGCACCGACAGCCGCGGCAGGTCGTCGTCCACGATGTCCTGCGGGTAGAGCCGCTGGTCGCCCAGCAGCCGGTTCACCGTGAACAGGTAGTGGCGGAAGGCGTAGACCGACAGCACCGCCACCACCAGGCCCATGTAGCACTTCAGGATCAGAACGACCATCGCCACGTCTCCGGCCGGTCGCGCAACCGCAGCGCGAGGATGTTCAGGTAGATGGAGTAGATGGCCACCATGTAGACGAAGTCGATGAGCGGCCCCAGGGCGAAGAACAGCGCCGCCATGTGCAGCACGGTGGCCTCCCGCAGCAGGTAGAGGAACGCGGCGTAGCGTACCGCCCCGAAGACCACCGCGTAGCCGACGGTGCCCAGGATCACGGCGAACTTCTCCAGCAGCGGCGCCGGCAGGGGGGCCAGGGCCAGCCCCAGGATCACCGGCAACAGCAGCCAGATGCCGAGCTGCGTGCCCATGTAGAGCAGCGAGAAGTCCGACACGTCGTACGGAAACCACTGCGGCACGAACACGAAGAACGCCGCCGCCACCACGTTCAGCAGCCCCAGGAAGAAGCCGTAGACGCGGATCGCCTTGGGCATCCGGCGCAGGTGCGGCAGCACCAGCACCACCAGGACGCTCACCAGCAGGGTGACCAGCGAGAACTCCCGCGAGGGAAACCGGCCCGCCGTCTCCACCACGGGCATGCGGATCGCCCAGGACGGCAGGAAGCGCCACACCACGATCTCGCTGGCGAGGCCGG
>JALVPS010000271.1 GCA_027031685.1 Gammaproteobacteria bacterium
GTATGGGTCAGGGCGGTGTCGTCGAGCACCGAAGTTTCCCGCTTGACGCCGGCGCACAATATCGTCAGGTCGATCGCGGTCGGATCCACGCCGGCTTCTTCCAGGGCCTTCACCGCCTGGTCGGGTTGCGCCAGATCGAGGACCACCAGCTCCAAGGGGGTGCCTGCGGGCAGGGTGGAGAGCAGCCGGGCACGGTCTTTGGGGGTGCGAACGGTGCCCACCACCTGAGCGCCCAGCTGGATGGCTGCCGACATCAGGTCTCTTCCCAGCCCGCGACTCACCCCGGTGATCAACAGACGTTGGCCCGCGAGGGCTTCGAGCGGTGCGAGGCTGCGCCCGAAACGGCAGCGCAAGGCCTGCCATCCCAGCCAGGGCAGGGCGGTGGCGACGGTGAGGGCGTATTCGGCGCCCAGGCGCGCCAGGAACGGCCAGGTCCGCCACCCTCGAGGCACCGCGCTCAGCTCGCGCCGGCCTTGGGGGTGACATTCGTGGATGGCCACCAGGGCGTTGAGTCTCTGGCGCCATGGATGATCGGGAAACCACAGACGGGTGATCACGTCGAGCCAGGCCAGGCGCAGCCGGGAGGGTTGCAGTCGCGCCAGGTGCAGCGCCAGTCCACGGGGTGGCCTTCGGCGCAGGGCGAGGGCGCCCAGATGGGCCGTCAGACGCTCGTGGAGCGCCGTCACCGGCGTCAGGCCCAGATGCCGACAGAGCAGCCGGTAGTCCGCTTCGTCGAGTTGCCAGAGAAACAGCGGCGCCTTCATCCTGCAGGTTCCAGTTTTTGAGCCACCCGGGTGGCATGGGCGGCGAGGGTGAGCGTGAGCGATTTGCTCGGCAGGGTGGGGAAGGCCGCCCCATCGGCCAGATAGAGATTGGAGAACAGATTGGCACGACCATCGGCGTCGCATTCCAGCGGGCCCTCGCCCATGGGCACGGTGCCGGCGTAGTGGATGCCGGCGCCAGGGGGCGAGATCACCGCGGGGCGGGGGATGCACCCCAACCGGCGCAACAGGGAGCGGACACGACGAACGGTTGCCTCACGCAAACGACGATGATCTTCGCTGTCACTTTGGATCAGGCGCAGGGACGCATCGGGCCGCTCCGTGGTGTCGTCGAGTGCCAATCGATGGCCCGTCACCGGGCGGTCGGGAAAGAACAGGCTCACCACGCCCAGGGCCGGGCGCAGCGCATGGAACAAACGGCTGCCGATGCGACTGCCCAGGGGCAACGCTTCGATCAACGGGTGGTCGAGCAAGGCGCCCAGGTGGAGGATCTCGCCGTGGAGATGGCGCGGCCAACCCGAGTGGTCGCCGAGCACCGCCAGGATCAGGCGATTGAACTGAAACATGCGTTCCTCGGGCGGGTGGCCGATCCGTTGGGGGAGCAGATAGGGGATCTTCACCACGCGGGTATCCATCAATCCGGCGGTGCCCTCGGCCAATCGGGGATGCGTTTGGGCCAGGGTGCGCAGGAAAATGGCGCCGCTGCCCAGGGCGCCGGCGGCGAGGATCACCAGATCGCAAGG
>JALVPS010000272.1 GCA_027031685.1 Gammaproteobacteria bacterium
CGCCCACGGACACGCCGCCGGAGGTGATGACCAGGTCGGCGTGGCGGGCGGCCTCGGCGAAGGCGGCGCGCAGGGCGTCCAGGTCGTCGGGGACCACGCCCAGGTCGCGCAGTTCGACGCCGGCGCGACGCAGCATGCCGTACAGGGTGTAGCGGTTGCTGTCGTACACCTCGCCCTCGCCCAGGGGCTCGCCCAGGCCGCGCAGCTCGTCGCCGGTGGAGAAGAAGGCCACGCGCGGGCGGCGCAGGACGGTGACCTCGGCCTGGCCGAGGGAGGCGAGCAGGCCCAGGTCGGCGGGGGTGAGGCGCTTGCCGGCGGGCAGGGCGGTCTGGCCGCGGGCCAGGTCCTCGCCGGCGCGGCGCACGTTCTGGCCGGGGCGGTGGCCGGTGCCGACGACCACGCGCTCGCCGTGGTCGCGCACGCGCTCCTGCATGACCACGGTGTCGGCGCCGGCCGGCAGGGGCGCGCCGGTCATGATGCGCACGCACTCGCCGGCGCCCATGGTGCCGGGGTAGGGCTGGCCGGCCAGGGCGGTGCCCACCACGCGCAGCTCGGTGAAGTCGTCCTCGGCCAGATCGGCGAAGCGCAGGGCGAAGCCGTCCATGGCCGAGTTGGTGTGGCCGGGCACGTCGATGGGCGAGACGACGTCGCCGGCCAGCACGCGACCCAGCGCCTCGCGCAGGGCCAGGCGCTCGCCGCCGGTGAGGGGGGCGATGCGGGCCAGCAGGCGGGCGCGCGCGTCGTGCACGCTCAGCACGCCCGGCTCACGGTCGTCGGCGCAGGAGGGGGCGTTGTGGATGACGGTGCTCATGAGGCGTTCTTCCGCGAGTGGTGACGGTGGAAGCCGATGATAAACCCGGCGATGGCCGCGGGGTCATTGAGATCCAGCAAGGGCAGGGGGCGCGGCAGGCGCAGCGGCGCGTCGCTGGCCACGGCGATGATGTGTGGCAGGCGGCCGCACAGCAGGGGCCGGCCCAGGGCCGGGCGGTGCAGCTCGATCTTGGGGAACACCTCGCGCTTGAAACCCTCCACCAGGATCAGGTCGAGGCGCGCCGGGTCGAGCATGGGCAGCAGCTCGCGCAGGGGCGGCTCGCCGTGGGGCGGGTCGAATTCGGTGATGAGCGCGGCGCGGCGGCGCGAGGCGACCAGGGTCTGGGCCGCGCCGGCGTGGCGCAGGGCCCAGGAGTCCTTGCCCGGCTGGTCCACCTCGAAGCTGTGGTGGGCGTGCTTGACGACGGCCACGCGCAGGCCGGCCTGCTGCAGCAGGGGCAGCAGGCGGGTGAGCAGGGTGGTCTTGCCCGTGCCCGACCAGGCGCACAGTCCCAGCACGGGCAGCGGGCTGTCGATCATGGCCCCTCGCCCTCCAGTCGCTGGTGGTCCTCGGGGGTGTTGAGGTTGGCGAAGGCCGCCGGGCAGTCGCCGAAGTCCACCGTCACCATGCGGTGGCGGGCGTACCAGCGGTCGATCTTGCGCTCGCCGGCGGCCAGAAAGGCCTCCAGGTCGGGCAGCAGGTGGCGGCCCAGCAGCACGTGCACCGGCTGCAGGCGCTGCCCGTCGTGGGCCACGGCGATGTCGGCGTCCACGCGCCGCCGCGCCGTGTCCAGCCGCGCCACCAGGTCGCGCGGCAGGTGGGGCGCGTCGCAGGGCACCACCGCCAGCCAGTCGGTGTCGCAGCAGCCGAGCAGGGCGGCGAAGCCCGCCAGCGGGCCGGCGAAGCCGTCCAGCCGGTCGGCCACCCGGTGGTGGCCGTAGCCGGCATAGGCCGCCTGGTTGCGGTTGGCGTTGATGAGCAGCTCCAGCACCTGCGGCCGCAGCGCCGCCAGCACGTGCTCGATGAGCGGCCGGCCGCGCCAGGTCACCAGCCCCTTGTCCACCCCGCCCATGCGCCGCCCGCGCCCGCCGGCCAGGATGGCGCCGGTGATGGGTGGGGGAGTGGGGGGCGAGGCCATGGTCATGAACTCAGATCGAGTTCCAGGGCAACGGCGGCGAGGCGCTTGTCACGTGTCCAGAGTCGGGCCGCGCTCAACCTGGCGGCCGCAAGCAAATGGGCATCGATATAGCCGATCCCGCGTCCGGGCAGGGTGGCTGTCTCGATGAACTGCAATACCTCCTTGTCCGAGGCCACGGTGGCCTGCGGCAGGTTGTGCAAGAGCACCAGCTTGCCTTTGCGGTCGCGGAAGTTGCCACACGCCAGCTCACCGATGACGAAGGGATGCATCAACACCTGACCGTCATGGAGCAGTGAAGCCAGCATGGGATCTTCGGCGCGGAAGTGGTCGATCCACACCGACGTGTCCACCAGGATCATGCCGGGTCAGGGCGGCGCCGGGGCACGGGCTTCAACTGGGGTTCGGTGCCGCCGAGCCGTGCCAGGCGGCGGGCACTTTCACGCTCGATCAAGGCCAGCAGCCCCGCTCTTACCAATGCCGTTTTTTCCGATACGCCCGTCAGGCGCTGAGCTTCCGCCAGCAGTTCATCGTCAAGGTTGATGGTGGTTCTCATGAAAATTTCTCCTCATGCAAATCATCATCGAATGATGTCTTGTTTTATGCATTAACGCAATAGCGCGGCTTCCGATGACGCCGGGCCGGCCGACTTGCGGTCCAGCCCCAGCCGGCCGCCGGCCAGGCGCAGCCGGTCGCGGCCGAAGGCGGGGAAGTGCTGCGGGTCGTGGGTGGCGATGAGCAGGCCGCGGCCGTCGGCCAGCAGGGCGTCCAGCAGGGTCAGCATGCGCGCGCGGGCGGCGGCGTCCAGGTTGGCGGTGGGCTCGTCCAGCAGCAGGAAGGGCGTGCCGCGCAGCCAGGCGCGGGCCAGGGCCAGGCGCTGGCGCTCGCCGCCAGACAGGCGGATGGCCTCGGCCTGGGCCAGGTGCTCGATGCCCGCCCAGCGCAGGGCCTCGTCCAGCCGCGCGCGGCGTGTGGCGCGGTCCAGCCCGCGCGGCAGGGCCAGGCGCAGGTTGGCCAGCACGCTGCCGCGGAAGGCGTAGGGGTGCTGGTGCAGGTAGGTGACGCGCCGGCGCAGCTGGCGGGCGGCGCGCCGCGGCCGCTGTTCGGGCGGGTCGAGCAGGCGGATGCGCGTGGCCGGCTGTAGGCCGGCGATGACCCGCAGCAGGCTGGACTTGCCGGCGCCGTTGTCGCCGCACAGCAGGCGGCAGCGGCCCGGGTGCAGATCCAGGTCCAGCCCCTCGAACAGGCTGCGCGCCCCGTAGCGCAGGGTGATGTCGCGCAGCTGCAGGGCGCTCATGTCAGGTACTCCGGCTGCAGGCGGCTGCGGCCCTGCATCCAGTGCAGGCCGGCGTTGAGGGTGAAGGCCAGCAGCAGCAGCACCATGCCCAGGGCGATGCCCTGTGCGTAGGCGCCCTTGCTGGTCTCCAGGGCGATGGCGGTGGTGATGTTGCGCGTGTAGCCGAGGATGTTGCCGCCCAGCATCATGGCCGAGCCGACCTCGGCGATGATGCGCCCGAAGGCGGCGATGACGGACGCCAGCAGGGCGTAGCGCACCTCGCCCATGAGCAGGCCGGCGGCGCGCAGGGGACTGGCCCCCAGGGTGCGGGCCGTCTCCCAGGCGCGCGGGTCGATCTCCTGCAGGGCGCTGTGGGCCATGGCCACCACGATGGGCAGGGCCAGGGCGATCTGGCCGATGACCATGGCGCTCTGCGTGAACAGCAGGCGCCACTCGCCCAGCGGCCCGGCACGCGACAGCAGCAGGTAGAAGGTGAGCCCCACCACCACCGCCGGCACCGCCAGCAGGGTATTGAACAGGGACACCAGCAGCCGCCGGCCGGGGAAGCGGGCGAAGGCCAGCAGGGCGGCGAGGAGCAGGGCGGGTGGGGTGGCCAGCAGCAGGGCCGTGACGGACACGCGGAAGGAGACGCCCACGATGTCCCACAGGGCGGGGTCGCCCGACAGCAGCAGCTGCAGGGCGTGCAGGGTGGCCTCGCTCAGTCTTTCCATGGCTCAGGGCGTGGCGACGCGCAGGGCGTCCGGGTGGAACAGCTGCTCGCCGTGCAGGCGGTAGGCGGCGATGCGGCGCTGGCCGTCCTGCCCGGTGAGCCAGTGGATCAACGCACGGGCGCCGGCCAGGTTGACACCGGGGTGGCGGGCCGGGTTGACGGCGATGATGCCGTAGGGGTTGTACAGCCGCTCGTCGCCGGCCACCAGGGGCTGCAGGGCCAGCCCGTCGCGCAGGGCCAGCCAGGTGCCGCGGTCGGTGAGGGTGTAGGCGTCCAGCTCGCTGGCCATCTGCAGCACCCGCCCCATGCCCTGGCCGGCCTCGCGGTACCAGCGGCCCCCGGGCTGCACCCCGGCCGCCCGCCACAGGGCGCGCTCCTTCTTGTGCGTGCCGGAGTCGTCGCCGCGCGAGACGAAGGGCGCGCGGGCGGCGGCGATGCGGCGCAGGGCCTCGGCGGCGTCGGTGAGGCCGCGCACGCGGGCCGGATCGGCGCGCGGGCCGACGATGAGGAAGTCGTTGTGCATCACCGGGTGGCGGCGCAGCCCGTGCCCCGCGGCCACGAACTCGGCCTCCGCCGCCGGGGCGTGCACCAGCACCACGTCCACGTCGCCGTCGCGGCCCATGCGCAGCGCCTTGCCGGTGCCCACGGCGATGACGTGCACGTGGTAGCCGGTGGCGCGCTCGAAGGCGGGCAGCAGGTACTCCAGCAGGCCGGAGTTCTCGGTGCTGGTGGTGGTGGCCAGGCGGACGGCGGGCCGCTCCCCGGCCGGCGCGGCGCCGGGCAGCAGGCCGAGCAGGGCGCACAGGATGGTGATCAGTCGGGCCATGAAAAACGACTCCCGGGGGCTACACTCCACTGAGCAAAGCAAGGAAGGTGCCAGCACTCGCCGGCCGGCGCAATCCTTGCCGCGGCCCCGTCCGGCCCCGCGCCGGGTGGGTCAAAATGACCCGACACGCGCTATGCTCATGGCATCCCTTGTCGCC
>JALVPS010000273.1 GCA_027031685.1 Gammaproteobacteria bacterium
CCCATGGTGGGGTCGGTGAGCACCGACACGAAGGGCAGCCCGGCGGCCTTCATGCGCGCCAGGGCGGCGCTGGTCTTGGCCATCTGCATGAGCGAGAACAGGGCCTCCTGCATGCGCGCCCCGCCGGAGGCGGCGAACACCACCAGCGGCAGGCGCTCCTCCAGGCAGGTCCTCACGGCGCGCACGAAGCGCTCGCCCACCACCGAGCCCATGGAACCGCCCATGAAGCCGAAGTCGAAGGCGCCGGCCACCAGCGGCACGGCGTGCACCGCCCCCTTGATGACCACCAGGGCGTCCTTCTCGCCAGTCTTCTTCTGCGCCGCCGCCAGGCGGTCCTTGTACTTCTTGGAGTCCTTGAACTTGAGGATGTCCACCGGCTCCACGTTGGCGGCGATCTCCTCCTGCGGTTCCGGATCGAGGAAGGTGGCCAGCCGGCGGCGGGCATCGATGCGCATGTGGTGGCCGCACTTGGGGCACACGTCCAGGTTGCGCTCCAGCTCGGCGCGGTACAGCACCGCGTCGCAGGCGTCGCACTTCTTCCACAGCCCCTCGGGCACGGCCCGCTTATCGGTGGCCTCGGTGCGGATGCGGCTGGGCACCAGTTTTTCGAACCAGCTCATGCGACTTCCTCCGTCGTGCTCGCGTTGTCCATGCCGACGCGCAGCCCGGCCACGAAGCGGCTCACAGCCCGCAGCAGGGCGTCGCGGTCGTCGGCGTGCTCGGCCATGCGCGCCACGATGGCGCTGCCCACCACCACGGCGTCGGCCAGGCGCGCGATTCTCTCCGCCGAGCGGGCGTCGCGGATGCCGAAGCCCACGCCGATGGGCAGGTCGATGAAGGCGCGGATGTCGGCCACCCGCGCCGCCACGTCGGCCACGTCCAGCGTGGCGGCTCCGGTGACGCCCTTGAGGGACACGTAGTACACGAAGCCGCTGGCCACGGCGGCGATGCGCCGCAGCCGCTCGGCGTCGCTGGTGGGGGCGGTGAGAAAGATCTGGTCCAGGCCGGCCGCGCGCAGGGCCGTCACCAGCGTGGCGGACTCCTCCGGCGGGGCGTCCACGATCAGCACGCCGTCCACGCCGGCGGCGGCGGCCGCCTCGGCGAAGGCGGCATAGCCCATGGCCTCCACCGGATTGAGGTAGCCCATGAGCACCAGGGGCGTGTCGCCGTCGTCGCGGCGGAAGGCGGCCACCATGTCCAGCACCTGGCGCAGGCTCACGCCGTGGGCCAGGGCGCGCTCGTGGGCGGCCTGGATGACCGGCCCGTCGGCCATGGGGTCGGAGAACGGCACGCCCAGCTCGATGAGGTCGGCGCCGGCCGCCACCAGGGCGTGCATGAGGTCCACGGTGACGCCCGGCTCCGGGTCGCCGGCGGTGATGTAGGGCACCAGGGCCTTGCGGCGCGCCTGGCGCAGCTCGTCGAAACGGCTCGCGATGCGGCTCATAGCTCGATGCCCTCCAGGCGGGCCACGGTGTTGATGTCCTTGTCGCCCCGGCCGGACAGGTTGACCACCACGATC
>JALVPS010000274.1 GCA_027031685.1 Gammaproteobacteria bacterium
GCCGCGCCCGGCGGCGAGGATCATGGCCCGCATCGCGCCACCCGCCGGGGCAGGTCCAGGCGCTCGATGAGCGCCGCCAGGGGTCGCGTCTCCGGGTACTGCGGGGCCACCTGGCGCAGGTAGCCCAGGGTGCGCGGGATGTCGTTCAGGTAGCCGGGCTTGCCGTCGCGGTGGCACAGGCGGGCGAAGATGCCGATGGCCTTGAGGTGGCGCTGCACGCCCATGAGGCCGAACCAGCGCAGGAAGGTGGCCTCGTCCACGGCCGGCTCGAGCCGGCCCGCCGCCAGCAGGCGGCGGCGGAAGTCCAGCGCCCAGCCGCGCACGCGCGCCGCCGGCCAGGCGATGTAGCAGTCGCGCAGGAGGGAGACGAGGTCGTAGGTGAGCGGCCCGCTCACCGCGTCCTGGTGGTCGATGATGCCGGGGCCGTGCGGGCCGGTGACCATCAGGTTGCGCGAGTGGTAGTCGCGGTGCACGAACACCTGCGGCTGGGCCAGGGCGTTGTCGATGAGCGCCCCGGCCACGGCCTCGAGGGCGGCGCGGTCGGCCCCGTCCAGGGCCAGGCCCAGGTGCTCGCCCAGGAACCAGTCGCGGAACAGGGCCATCTCGGCGTCCAGCAGGGCGGCATCAAAGGGTGGCAGGCCGGCGTGGTCGGCCCCCTGCAGGGCCAGCAGGGCGTCCATGGCCGCGCCGTACAGCCGGTCCGCGCTGGCGTCGTCCAGGGCCTGCAGGTAGTGGGTGCTGCCCAGGTCGTCCAGCAGCAGAAAGCCCTGCGCCAGGTCGCGGGCGTGCACGCGCGGCACCCGCAGCCCGGCCGCCAGCAGGCGCTCGGTCACGTCCAGGAAGGGGCCCAGGTCCTCCCGCCCGGGCGGGGCGTCCATGGCGATGAAGGTGGCGCCGTCCGGGCGGGTGACGCGGAAATAGCGGCGGAAGCTGGCGTCGGCCGAGGCGGGCGCCAGCGTGGCCCCGGCCAGGCCCGGCAGGCCGTGCAGCCAGTCCCGCAGTGCCGTGAGGCGGGCATCGCTCATGGCCCCGGCGCCTCGTGGTACACGACCAGCCCCAGGGCCAGCACCGGCAGCAGGGTGCCGGTCACGCGCAGCCCCAGGCCGGGATGGCCGATGAACCAGGTCATGCCCGCCTTGGCCAGGGTGTTCACCGCCGCGGCGATGAGGATGCCCAGCGCGGCGGCGGACAGCAGCAGGTCGCCGCGGTTGCTCATCTGCGCCAGCGACAGGGTGATGGCGTCCACGTCGGTGAGGCCGGACACGGCCGCCAGCAGGTACACCCCGGCATCGCCCAGCCACACCTCCAGCGCCTTGGCCAGCAGCATGATCACCCCCAGCAGCAGGCCGAAGAAGAGCGTCGGCCCCAGCTCCAGGGGATTGCGCATGATGGGCTCGGCGCCAGGGTCGTGCTGGTGGCGGCGGGCGCGCAGCCACAGCCACACCGCAGCGGCGTAGGTGCCCAGGGCCATGACGCCCACGGCCGGCGCCAGGCGCAGGGCCAGCGGCGGGCAGAAGATGCCGGCGACGATGAGGATGCGCGGGAACATGGTGGCGCAGGCCACCAGGATGCCGCTGGCCAGCAGGGTGTCGGCGCGGGGATGGATGCGCGCCAGGCGGGAGAAATTGAGGGTGATGGCGGTGGAGGAGGCCAGCCCGCCCAGCAGGGCGGTGAGGATGGTGCCACGCGCTGCCCCCACCAGGCGCATGGCCACGTAGCCGGCGAAGGACAGCACGGCGATGACCACCACCATCCACCAGATGCGGTAGGGGTTGAGCACCTGCCATGGCCCGTAGCCGCGGTCGGGCAGGGCGGGCAGCAGCACCACCGAGATGAGCAGCAGTTTGAGGGCCGCCTGCAGCTCGACGGCGGTGATGCGGCGCAGCCAGCCGTGCAGCACGGGCTTGAGGCCCAGCAGCAGGGTGGTGATGACGGCGAAGGCCGCGGCCACCCCCACGTGGCCCAGCCCGGCCAGGGCGCCGAACAGGAAGGTGAGTCCCTGGGCAGTGGCCCCGGTGATGCTCACATCGCGTTCGTCGCGGGCGGTGATCAGGTAGGCCGCCACGATCAGGGCCGCCACCCCGCCCAGCGCCACGCCGAACACTGCCGGCGCCAGCTGTTCGCCGAGCACGGCCGCCAGCCCGCCGGCCAGGCCCAGCAGGCCGTAGGTGCGGATGCCGGCCACGCGCCGGCCCTCTTCCAGCTCGCGGAACTGCCAGCCCCGCTCGGTGCCGATGAGCAGGCCGATGGCCAGGGCCACGGCCAGGTGCCAGTAGATCGTGTGCGGTGCCGTATCGGGCATGGTGCGCTGGGGGGGTGGGGGTGTGGCGGCATTGTAAACCGGATGCGGGCGGTCAACAGGTCGCTGAAATCGGCCCGGGCGGGTGCGGGACGCGGCGAAAATAGCCGAAAAAGCGCCGCTGGCAAGCAGTAACCACGCATCTTGCGGCTATTTTCAATGCCGTGTCGCACCGCATGGGTGGAATTTCGATGGCCTGTCAATGCAGTGGCCCCACCTCCCGCTGCAGATCCACCACCAGGCTGCGGATGTCCTCCGCCTGGCGCGGCGGCGCGCCGGCCAGATAGGTGCGGAAGTCCGTCAGCGCCGCCTGTGGGCATTCCAGCTCGTAGAGCAGCATGCCGCGCTCGCGGCGCAGCTCCAGCCCCTGTGGGTCGGTGGCCAACAGCAGGTCGTAGATCTCCAGGGCGTGCTGGTCGCGCTGCTGGTCCAGGTAGATGGCCTTCAGGTTGCGCAGCAGGCGTTGCAGGATGGCGCGTCGGTCGGCACGGCGCAGGGCGCGGCCGAGGGTCTTGCGGTCCGGCTCCTCGCCGGCGCGCACGAGCAGGCGCATCAGCTCGTCCTCGGTGAGGCTGCCGCCACCGTGGTAGGGGTCCACCACCAGCACGCCGTCGTCCACCTCGATGCGCACCAGGAAGTGGCCGGGGAAGTCGGCTCCGGCGGCGTCGATGTCGAGCCGGTCGGTGAGCGCCAGGTAGAGGATGGCCAGCGACACGGGGATGCCCAGGCGACGCTCGATCACCTGGTCCAGCAGGCAGTTGCGCGGATCGTAGAAGTGGTCGGCGTTGCCGCGCAGGTCCAGCTCCTCGAACAGGAAGCGGTGGAGGGCCAGCAGGCGGCCCTGCAGACTGGCGCCGGGCAGCCAGCGGTCCTCCACCCGCTCGGCCCAGCCGTCCACCACGCGCAGGTAGCGCTCCACGTCCAGGCTCGGGTCGGCATGGCGGGCCACGATGAGGGCAGCCTCCAGCAGGTCGAAGTCGCGACCGGACTGGTGCAGGAACTGTTCGAGTTGTTGGGCAGCACGCATGTGACTCCTCCGGCGGGTTGTGGTGATGGGCGTGCGGCAAGCTTCGGCCCCCGGCCGGGCGCGGAAAAGGGGCGGCTTCACATTCCGGCCGCAGCCGCCGACCGTCCGTCGCCGCCTTCCGTCAGCCGCGCAGTTTTTTCACGAAGATGCGCGAGCGCCGCTGGTAGTTGTAGAGCCGTGCGCGGGCCACTGGCAGGTCGGCCAGATCGCCCGGCAGATAGCCCCGTTCCTGGAACCAGTGCATGGTCTGCGTGGACAGCACGAACAGCCGTGTCAGCCCCATGCGGCGGGCGTGGGCCTCGATGTGGTGCAGCAGCTGATCGCCGCGCCCGGCGCCCCGGTAGTCCGGATGCACGGCCAGGCAGGCCAGCTCGCCGGCCTGCTCCTCCGGGAAGGGGTAGAGGGCGGCGCAGGCCACGATGAGCCCGTCGCGCTCGATGACGAAGAAGTGGTCGATCTCCAGCTCCAGCTGCTCGCGCGAGCGCTTGACCAGCGCCCCGGCCGCCTCCAGCGGGGCGATCAGCTCCAGGATGCCGCCCACGTCGTCGATGGTGGCCGGCCGCAGCCCCTCGTAGCCGCCGCTGGTGACCAGCGTGCCCACCCCGTCGCGGGTGAACAGCTCCTGCAGCAGGCCCCCGTCGATGTGGCGGCTGACGATGTGGCAGCGCGCCACGCCGGCCTGCAGGGCGGCGCGCGCGCTCTCCAGGTGGCGGCGCAGGGTGGGCGGCAGGTCGGGCTTGTCCAGCCACAGCGCCAGGCCGTTCAGGTCCAGCTGGGGCGGCAGCGGCTCGCGGTAGTCCCCGTCGTTGAGCAGGATGAGCTTGTCGGCCTCGAGGGCGCCGGCGGTGTGCGCGGCCACCTCCTCGCCGCTCAGGTTGAACACCTCGCCGGTGGGCGAGTAGCCGAGGGGCGAGAGCAGCACGCACTGCCCCTGGTCGAGCTGCTGGCGCAGGGCCGGCACGTCCACCTTGCGCACCTCGCCGGTGTGCTGGAAGTCCACCCCGTGACGCACGCCCAGGGGCCGCGCCCACAGGAAGTTACCGCTGCTGACGCGGATGCGGCTGCCGGACATGGGGGTGTTGACCAGGCTGAGGGTGAGGCGCGCCTCGATCCACACGCGCACGCGGCCCACCGCCTCGATGACGCGCTCCATGGCCTCGCCGTCGGTGACGCGCAGGCCCTGGACATAGCGCGGCTCGATGCCCTCCAGCGCCAGGCGCCGCTCGATCTGCGGCCGCGCGCCGTATGCCAGCACCAGGCGGATGCCCAGGGCGTGCAGCAGGCCCAGGTCGTGGACGAGGGAGTCGAAGCTGTCGCTGTCCACCGCCTCGCCGGAGAAGAACACCACGAAGGTGCGGCCGCGGTGCTGGTGCACGTAGGGGGCGGCGTTGCGGAACCAGTGGATGATGCCGGAGGGGTCGTCGTGTCTGTCCATGGGGGCACGCTGGCAAAAGGAAATGAACGAATACTGCGAAGCCGTTCCCTCAGTGCAGGTCGGGGCCGTCCATGGGGCCGCCGGCGATGAAGGTGGTGACCACGCCGGTGAACAGGCCCAGGAAGCCGAACGGCACCAGCAACAGGAACAGGCGTGCGGCGGGCAGGCCCAGGTAGAGGGTGACGATGGCGCCCAGCAAGGCCAGGGCGGTGCCGATCGCGCCGGTCCAGGCCAGGCGGCGGCCGAAGCGGTGCAGGTCGAAGGGGCGGCGGCTCATGCCGCTCCCGTGCGCCGGCGGATGTAGTCCAGCGCCCGGTCCAGGCGACGCAGCACCGCCTCGCGCCCGGTGAGGGCCAGGGTGATGCCGATGTCGGGCGAGGCGGTGCGCCCCACCACGGCCAGCCGCAGCGGCATGCCCACCTTGCCCATCTTCACGCCGGCGGCCTTGGCGGTGTCCTTCACCACCTGCGTGAGGGTGGCGGCGTACCAAGGTTCCACGGTGGCCAGCCGCTCGCGCAGCTGGCTCAGAATGGGCAGCACCTCGGCGGTGAACAGACGCTCCGCCTGGGCCGGATCGTATTCCGCAGGGTCGCGGTAGAAGGGCTCGGCCTCGTCGGCCATGTCCACCAGCGTCTTGGACCGCTCGCGCAGGGCCTCCACCACCTCGGTCAGGTCCGGCCCGCCGGCGGCGGGGTCGATGCCCCGCTCGGCCAGGAAGGGGATGAGCTGCTCGGCCAGGTATTCGTGGTCTGACTGGCGGATGTACTGCTCGTTGAGCCACAGCAGCTTGTCCGGGTTGAACACGGAGGGGGCGCGGTTGACGCCGTCCAGCTCGAACAGCTCGATCATCTCCTCGCGGCTGAAGATCTCCTGGTCGCCGTGGGACCAGCCCAGCCGCACCAGGTAATTGAGCAGGGCCTCCGGCAGGTAGCCGTCGGCCTTGTACTGCATCACGCTCACCGCGCCGTGGCGCTTGGACAGGCGCTTGCCGTCCTCGCCCAGGATCATGGGCACGTGGGCGTAGCGCGGCGGCTCGGCGCCCAGGGCGCGCAGGATGTTGATCTGGCGCGGGGTGTTGTTGAGGTGGTCGTCGCCGCGGATGACGTGGGTGATCTCCATGTCCATGTCGTCCACCACCACGGTGAGGTTGTAGGTGGGCGTGCCGTCGGAGCGCACCAGGATCAGGTCGTCCAGCTCGCGGTTGTCCACCACCACGCGGCCGCGGATGAGGTCGTCCACCACCACGCTGCCCTCCTGCGGGTTGCGGAAGCGGATCACCGGATGCTCGCCCGGCCCGGGGCGGCGGTTCTTGTGCCGGCAGCGGCCGTCGTAGCGCGGCTTCTCCTTGCGCGCGATCTGCTCGGCGCGCATGCGCTCCAGCTCCTCGTGGGTGCAGTAGCAGTAGTAGGCGTGGCCGCTGTCCAGCAGCTGTTGCACCACCTCGCGGTAGCGGTCGAAGCGCTGGGTCTGGAAGTAGGGCCCCTCGTCGTGGCTCAGGCCCAGCCAGGCCATGCCGTCCAGGATGGCCTGCACCGAGGCCTCGGTGGAGCGCTCGCGGTCGGTGTCCTCTATGCGCAGCACGAACTCGCCGCCGTGGTGGCGGGCGTACAGCCAGGAGAACAGGGCGGTGCGGGCGCCGCCGATGTGCAGGTAGCCGGTGGGGCTGGGGGCGAAGCGGGTGCGGACTACGTTGTGGGTCATGTCGGGTCGTGCTCGGGCGCCCCGGGGCCGGAGCGGGCCGGGGGCGCGGTGGATGAACGGGAACGGCGGGCGGCGCTCACGCCAGGAAGGGCCGCAGCAGCAGGGCCACGGCGCCGCCCATGAGGCCGGCCAGCACGTCGTCCAGCATGATGCCGAGGCCGCCCCGCAGGCGGGCGTCCAGCCGGCCGATGGGCCAGGGCTTGAGAATATCAAACCCCCGGAACAGCACGAAACCGGCGGCGATGCCGGCCCAGGTGGCGGGCAGGAAGGCCATGATGACCAGGAAGCCGACGATCTCGTCCCACACGATGCCCGGGTGGTCGTGGGTGGCCAGGGCGCGCGCCGCCGCCCCGCACAGCGGCACGCCGGCTACGCCCAGCACGATCACTGCCCCCAGGTAGGCGCCCGGCGGCAGGCCGGCCAGGGCCAGGTAGAGGGGGATGGCCACCAGGGTGCCCACGGTGCCCGGCGCCCACGGGCTGAGCCCGGCGCCGAAGCCCAGCGCCAGGAAGTTGCCCGGCGGGTGGAAGAGCTGGTCCGGGCGCAGGTGCGGGGCGCTCACGCGGCCCCCCGGAAGTGGTCGAAGCCGGCGGCGGCCAGGGCCAGCGGCCGGCCGTCGGCGTCCAGCCAGTCCAGGCCGGGCTCGGCGCGCAGGCGGCCGATGCGGGTGAGGGGCACGCCGCAGGCGTCGGCCAGCTCGGCCAGCACGGCGCGCCGCCCGGGCGGGGCGGTGAGCAGCAGCTCGTAGTCGTCGCCGCCGGCCAGCAGGGTCTCCCAGTCGCCGCCCTCGACGCGCCAGCGCCGGCCGGCGGTGGACAGGGGCAGGGCGGTCAGGTCCACCGTGGCGCCTGTGCCGCTGGCGGCCAGCACGTGGCCCAGGTCTTGCGCCAAGCCGTCGGAGCAGTCGATGAGGGCGTGCACCCAGGGCAGCACGGCCTGGCCCAGGGCCACGCGCGGGGTGGGGGTCTCCAGCCGGTCCAGGCAGTGGCGACGCAGCGGCGCCGGGGCTTGCCAGCGGCCGCGCAGCAGCTCGAGCCCCAGGGCGGCGTCGCCCACGGTGCCGGACAGGTAGAGGTCGTCGCCCGGCTGGGCGTCGCCGCGCCGGCCGGCGCCGCCGCAGGGCCGCTCGCCGAGGATGTGCAGCGACAGGGCCAGCGGGCCGCGCACGGTGTCGCCGCCGATGAGCGGCACGTCGTATTCGGCAGCCATGGCGTGCAGGCCGGCGGCGAAGCGGGTCAGCCAGTCCTCGTCGGGGGCCGGCAGGCTGAGGGCCAGGCTGAAGGCCAGCGGCCGCGCGCCCATGGCGGCCAGGTCGCTGAGGTTCACGGCCAGGGCCTTGCGCCCCAGCCGCTCCGGGTCGGCCTCGGGCAGGAAGTGCACCCCGGCCAGCAGGGTGTCGCTGGACACGGCCAGGCAGCGGTCGCCGCGCTCGGCCAGCAGGGCGGCGTCGTCGCCCACGCCCAGCACCACACGGCCGTCCGGCGCGGGGCGCTGGAAGTGGCGGCGGATGAGGTCGAACTCGCTGGGCATGGCGGGGCGTCCGCTCAGCCCAAGGCGGGGGAGGGGGCCTGCTTGAGCAGGCGGTCGAGCACGCTGTTGACGAAGCGGTAGGAGCCCTCCGCGCCGAAGGTCTTGGCCAGGTTGACGGCCTCGTTGACCACCACCTTGGGCGGCACGTCGGGGCGGTGGGTGAGCTCGTACACGGCCAGGCGCAGGATGCCCAGCTCCACCGGGTCGATGAGGCGCGGGTCGCGCTCGCTGACGCTGTGGATGGTGCGGTCGAGCCGCTCGGCCTCCTCGGCCACGCCGCGCAGCAGGTCGGTGAAGTACTCGCCGTCCACGCGCGCGAAGTCCGGCGCGGCCTTGAACTGGGTGATCACCTCGCCCATGTCGTCGCCGGTGAGCGCCCACTGGTAGAGCGCTTGCACGGCCTGCTTGCGGGCCAGGTGGCGGGCGGCGATGAAGGCCTTCTTGGCCGGGTCGGGGCGTTCAGCCATGAATTTTCTGCGCCAGGCTGGCCATCTCGATGGCGCCCAGCATGGCCTCGGCGCCCTTGTTGCCGGCCTTGGTGCCGGCCCGTTCGATGGCCTGCTCGATGGTGTTGGTGGTGATGATGCCGTTGATCACCGGCACGCCGTGGTCCAGGGCCACCTTGGCCAGGCCCTTGGCGCTCTCGCCGGCGACGATGTCGAAGTGCGGCGTGGCGCCGCGGATGACCGCGCCGAGGGCCACGATGGCGTCGTAGCCGCCCTTGGCGGCCAGCAGCTGGGCGGCGAAGGGGATCTCCAGCGCGCCCGGCACCCAGTGGATGTCCAGCCGGTAGCGGTCGTCGTCGAAGTGGCGCTGGAGCACGTCGCGCGCGCCGGCCAGCAGGCTGTCGACGATGAAGCTGTTGAAGCGCGAGGCCACCACGGCCACGGTGAAGCGGTCCAGGCTGCGGAAGTCGCCCGAGATGGTCTGTTCCATGGGAAGGCTCGGTAGGGGTGCGTGAACGGAAGGGGGCAGTATAGGGCCTGGCCGAGGGAAAGAGAACGGCCGCCGCGTGCTGCTCAGGTCATGCGGTCGTGGAAGCGCAGGCGGTACAGCAGGCGCGTCTGGCCGGGGTGGTCGGTGAAGCCGCTGCGGTCGTGCAGCACGTTGTTGCAGACGAGCCCCTGGCCGCGTTGCAGGGTGGCGCGCAGGATCCACGGCGAATCGGAATCCAGCAGGTTCTCCAGGGCGGCGCGCGCCGCGCGGGTGGCCTCGTCGTCGCGCCACACCACGTTGCGCTGGCGCTTGGTGTAGCGCATGTGCAGGTGGCCGTGGCGGTCCACGGAGAACACCGGGCCGGGGCGGTCTGGGCGCTCGATATGGTCCGCCACCCGGTTGGCGGGGATGGTCATGGCCTGCGGGTGCATGAGGGCGGCCACGAGGGCCGGGTCCCGCTCGCGCAGGTGCAGATAGGCCAGCTCGTGGTCCAGCAGGGCGTTCTCGCCGCCCTCCGCGGCGGGGCGCTCGCAGTACAGCATGAGGCTGCGGATCTGCGCTTCGGGCGTGTTGTAGTAGCCGTCCGTGTGCCAGTGGATGGGGCGGTTGGTGTAGGGGATGTAGGTGCGCCGCCACTGGGCGTCGTCCACCACCCGCAGGACCGTCACCCCGTCCTCGTCGGCGCCCTCGTTGTGGTCCAGCCGGCGCAGCCCGAAGCGGGCGGCGAAAGAACGCAGCACCTCGCGCGTCACCCGTTCCGGGCGCGGCGTGGCGAACAGCGCCATGTTGGCCCGCGCCACCCGCTCGCGGATGGCCGCCTCCTCCGCCGGCGTCGGATTGGCCAGGTCCGCCACCTCCACCAGCAGCGCCTCCACAGACTCGGGGCGCAGCGCCAGCTTGCGCTCGCGCCAGGCGCGCCAGGCGGCATCGGCACGCAGATCGAAGGGACCGGGAATCATGGGCGCATTGTCCCGGCCGGCCCCGGCGGGGGCGTTGATGCAGATCAAGGGGGGTGGCCGGTTGTGTGCAGCGCGCCGATGGGCCCCAGGGATGGGGCGAACAGCAGGCACCGGACAGGGGGCGTTGCCGGACAGGGTGAGCGGGCGCGAGACCGCGAAGCGCTCGCGCGACCAAGGCGAAGCAGTGTACTGGATCCGGTGGGTTGCGCGGTGAAGGGATGTGCGCCTTGCCTGGGGATCTCGCCTTAGCTTGACGAGCCACGACGGGAGCACGACCAGGCGCCGCAGGTGACGGGCAGAACGCTCGCATGCCGGGTGGTGTGGGGGAGGGGCGCGCCCAAGTGGCCTGACCGTCCCATCCCGGTCAGGGGCTCTTGTTGCGAATGGCTGCCGTCAGTGCTTTTTCAGCTTGACCTTGCAGTAGGTGAAGTCCTGGTTCTTCTGGCGCTGGCCCATGGTGAAGGCGTACAGCCAGAACAGGTAGGGGCTGAGCAGCATGCCCACCACGTACAGCAGTGGCACGTGGGGGAAGAATTCCACTATGAGCAACACGCTGATCCAGCTGAGGGCGGCGATGGCGGTGTACATCATGCAGTAACCGGCCTTGTAGCAGCTCAACAGTTTGTCGGTGATGAGCATGTGCAGCAGCGGCAGCAGCTGCGCCAGGGCCATGGCCACCCCCACCTTTTTGACGGACCCACCGGCCTCTCCCGCGGGGGTGGCGCCCCAAGCGACGCCCAGCCATGACGCGGTGATCAGCAGGATGGCGGCGCCTTGCCGCCAGCAGCGTTGGATGGATGCAATGCGAATCATGGTCGCCCCCTCTCGAATCGGGTGTACAGGGACGCAAAACGTGTATAGCGGCAGGGCAAAAGCAAGAACAAAGGCAAGCCCACTACGTCCAGTCCTCATATTTGAGTCTAGCAGGGGTGGGGTTTTCGGCAAGTTTGGGGGGGAAAGGGGAGCGGCCCGCCGGAGCGGGCCGCCGCAGGAGTGGATCAGAGCTTGGAGATGTAGTCGGCCAGCGCCTGGATGTCGGCATCCGACAGGGAGGCGACCTGGCCGGCCATGACGGCCTTCATTGTGCCGCCGAAGCTGCCGTCCTTGTAGCCCTTGAGCTTCTTGGCGATGTCGTCTGCGGACTGGCCGGCGATGATGAGTCCTTGCGTGCCCGGCGGGCTCTGCTTGCCGTCACCGCCGTGGCAGGCGGCGCAACGACCGTACAGCTTGGCGCCGGCGTCGCCGCCACCGCTGGCTGCGGCGCCCTTCGCCGCCTCGGCGGTGCTGCTGGCAGCCTCCTTGCTGGCCGCTTCATTGGCGGCTTCGGTGGCCTTGCCCGCGGCGCTCTTGGTGGTCTCCGTTGCCTTCTCGGTGGAGGGCTGGCTGGCCTCGCCGCCGCCCTGTTCGTTACCGCCGCCGCAGGCGGACAGGGTGAGGGCCAGCGCCGCCGCGCAGGAAAGGCTGAGCAATTTGTTCATGGTGTCGTCTCCTTGCGAATGATGGCTTTTGATGACAGTGGATGGATCGGCGACCGAAACGTCGGATCGCATGCGGCGGGGCACCGTGGCCCTGCCGACCGCGCGCACTATAACAACATGGGGTGGCCACCCGGTATTGCCAAGCCCCACCGGGCCTGGCGCAACCTTCGATCAGACAAGAAATTCTGCAGCAGAGTTCAGCAATCCCCCACGGGTCATTTCAGCACCGGGCGGGCGTTGACCGGCTGCACCGGGCGGTTGTTGGGGTGGTGCATGACGTGGCGGAAGTGCTCGATCTGCGCCCTGGAGGCCGTCATCGGCTGCTTCATGACCAGCCACCACACGCCCTCCGAGCAGGGCGGCGTGGTGAGCGAGCCGTTGAAGCGGTAGTAGTCGCGGTCGGCCGGCAGCAGATCGGCGGCGTTCACCGTCTCGGCGCTGAAGGCGTGCTTGTCGCCGGCGTGCTCCGGCATGTGCGCAAAGGCCTGGGTGAGCGCCGGGTTGGCCGCCCCTTCCTCGAACATCACCGCCACCACGGCCAGGTTGCCCTGGGCGTCGGCGTGCACCAGGTGGGCCTCCATGGGGAAGGCGCGCCCGTCGATGGTGTTTTCGCTGGGGGCGTGGAAGTGGAACTGCCTGAGGGTGAAGTCGTGGCCGTCCACGGTGAGCGTGCTGCCGGGCCGGTAGTTCACCTGCACGGTATGGCCGTTGTTGAGGATCTCGGTGGCGTCCGGCCGGTAGTTGATGTGCAGCGGGGGCAGCTCGCCTTCGATGAGGCCGGACAGGTCGACGGGCGACTGGTTGCGGCCCAGCTTGCACAGGATCCACTCGGGGCTGAGGTCGCCCCAGTGGCTCGGCCCTTCCGCCCCTTCGTAGCCCCAGTGGGCGGCGTGTTGGGCCGGCGTCCGCTCTTCCTCCGCACAGCCGGAGAGGATGAGCAGGACAGACAGGAACAGCGCTCCGGCAATGGTGCGGATCCGGATCATTGTTTCCCTCTTGTTACCGGTTTTATGCCGGCGCGAGTATAGCAGCGCTCAGGGCGGCCAGTAGCCGGGCGGGAACAGCCCCAGCCGCTCGCGTCGCCACCAGTGGCCGCCGGCGGCCCGCTCGCGCGGGGTGGTGAAGCGGTAGCGCCAGGCCGTCAGGCGCAGGTAGCGGGGCGGGGCGTCGGCGAAGGGGTTGTCGGCCAGCAGGGCGGTGACCGGCGGGGCGTTGTGCAGCAGCCGGTCGAGGAAGGCGGCGAACCAGCGCTGGTTGACGGGGTGGCCCATGGGCACGAACCACATCATCCAGTCCAGGCGCGGCTGGTGCGGCACGATGAAGCGCAGCGGCTTGGCGGGATCGTCCGGCTTGTAGCGGAAGCGGTAGGGCCGCCAGTCGCGGCCGTCGCGGGAGCCCTCCACCAGCACCTCGATGCGCTCCGTCTTCATGGTGGGGAAGACGTGGTAGTTGTGCACCACGTGCCAGGGCTGCACGGCGCGCAGGGTGGCCTGCACCGGCGCGGGCAGCGCCGCCGGCCGGCCGGCGAAGAACAGCCACAGATAGCCCACCGTGAGGGGCGCCACCAGCAGGGCGGCGGCCAGCGCCAGCGGGCGCGTGAGACGCGGCCGCGCGGGGGTCACCGCCAGGACGCCCGCGCGGGCGGGCAGCACCCGCCCTAGGGCGCGGTCGTCGAATAGGAACAGGCACAGCACGATGGTGAGCAGGTTGATCCAGTTGTGGTTGGAGGTGGCGATGATGAGCACCTGCAGCAGGATGGTCAGCCAGGCCGCCAGAAAGCGCGCCCGGCGCGTGGCGAACATGAGGAAGGGCACCACGATCTCGATGAACAGCGTGCCGGCCGCGCCCAGCTTGTGCATCCACAGCGGCAGCAGATGGGCATACCAGCCGCCGCCGTGGGGCAGGGGCTGCACCTCGAAGTAGTGGTATACCGCCGTCAGGCTGGCGAGAGACCAGCTCGGATCGCCGCTCAGGAGCTTGCTCACGCCGGACAGGAAGCGCAGGCGAAACAGCAGCCAGCGCAGCAGCCAGACGATCACGCGCGGCGGCCCGCCCACCAGGAACACGGCCAGAAAGCCGCTCTCCAGCAGCAGGTAGTCCCACTGGAAGTTCATGAACAGCCCGCCGGCGTGCACCAGCGACAGATAGGCGGCGAACAGCAGGGCAAAGGCCAGCCGGCTGGGCGGCAGCAGGGCCATGGCCAGGCTCAGGGCGGCGCCGGCCAGGGCCGTGGCCCGCAGCGCCGCGCCGCTCTGCGTGAGCCAGAACAGGGTGGGGAAGTGCAGCCAGGCCAGGGCCCCGTGGCGCTGGCGCAGCCAGTCCAGCCGCTCCGCCAGCGGCAGGATGCCCTGCGGGCCGGCCAGCCCGTCGATCTGCGGCCACAGCGACAGGAAGGCGGCCAGGTAGATGAGCGCCAGCAGGCGCAGGAACAGCCCGGCGGTCAGCCGGTATTCCTCGGCCGGTGCCAGCAGGTGGCGCCACGACAGTCGGGGCATGGCGGTGGACGCACAGCGGACGAACACGACACCAGTCTAGCGCCTCGCCGGGCGGGCATCTTGACCTGGCGCAGGCTGGCCACGGAATGAAAAAGGCGGCCTCCTTGCCGCAGTCGGTGGGGGCACCGTAGTGCGTCACCGCAAACGGCGATGTGGCTGCCGCTAGCCCAGCCGGCCGGCGGCGAAATCGGCATAGGCGGCGGCGATCTCCGCCTCGCTGTTCATCGCGAAGGGCCCGCGCTGCACGATGGGCTCGTTGTGCGGCATGCCGGCCAGCAGCAACAGCTCGGCGGCGCCGTCGGCCCCGGGCGGCACCGCCAGCGTCACCACGTCGCCGGGGCCGAGCACGGCCATCTCGCGCGCCGCCACCGGCTGGCCGCCCACCCGCGCCTGGCCGCGGAACACATACACCAGGGCGTTGTGATCGG
>JALVPS010000275.1 GCA_027031685.1 Gammaproteobacteria bacterium
ATCGGCCTGTCACGGTTGCTGCGCGAATGGTGGTACATCGTGTTCGGCGCCATTGGCGTGGCCATCTGGATCCTCGTCCAGCTCAACCGCAGCTCCGAAAAGTTCCAGCGCTGGCGCGACGTCATGCTGTTGCGCCTGCCCATCTTCGGCGACATCTTCCGCAAGTCGGCCATCGCCCGCTTCGCCCGCACCCTGTCCACCATGTTCGCCGCCGGCGTGCCCCTGGTGGAGGCCATGACCTCCGTGGCCGGCGCCACCGGCAACGTGGTGTACGCCGACGCCACCTTGCAGATCCGCGACGATGCCGCCAGCGGCATGCAGTTGCAGCAGTCCATGCGCAACACGGGCGTGTTCCCCAACATGGTGGTGCAGATGGTGGCCATCGGTGAGGAGTCCGGCTCGCTGGACGGCATGCTGGGCAAGGTGGCCGACTTCTACGAGGAGGAGGTGGACAACAAGGTGGACGGCCTGTCCAGCCTGCTGGAGCCGCTCATCATGGCGATCCTGGGCGTGCTGATCGGCGGGCTGGTCATCGCCATGTACCTGCCCATCTTCAAGCTCGGCTCGGTCATCTGAGCCATGGCCGACGTGATCGCCCGCCTCGATCCCGCCCTGCTTGCCGGCGGGGCGGCCCTGCTGGGCCTGGTCGTGGGCAGCTTCCTGAACGTGGTCATCCTGCGCCTGCCCGTCATGCTGGAGCGGCGCTGGCGGGCCGACTGCCGCCAGCTGCTGGCCGGCGAGGGGGCACCGGCCGTCCCTGCCGGGGAGGCCGATTTCAATCTGCTGCGCCCCGGCTCCACCTGCCCGCACTGCGGCCACGCCATCCGCCCCTGGGAGAACATCCCCGTGCTCAGCTGGCTGCTGCTGCGCGGCCGTTGCAGCGCCTGCCGGGGCACCATCTCGGTCCGCTATCCACTGGTGGAGCTGGCCACCGCCCTGCTGTCGGCCGCCGTGGCCTGGCGGCTGGGCGCGCAGTGGACCACGCTGGCCGCCCTGGGGCTGACCTGGACCCTGATCGCCCTCACCGTCATCGACTTCGACCACCAGCTGCTGCCGGACGCGCTCACCCTGCCCTTGCTGTGGGCTGGCTTGCTGGTCAACCTGGACGGCGCCCTCGTGCCCTACCGCAACGCCCTGCTGGGCGCGGTGGCCGGCTACGGCGTGCTGTGGGGGGTGTTCCAGGCCTTCCGCCTGCTCACCGGCAAGGAGGGCATGGGTTATGGCGACTTCAAGCTGCTGGCGGCGCTGGGCGCCTGGCTGGGCTGGCAGGCCCTGCCGCTGATCGTCATCCTGGCCTCCACCCTGGGCGCGCTCACAGGCGGGCTGCTCATCCTGCTGCGCCGCCACCACCAGGGGGTGCCCATCCCCTTCGGCCCGTTCCTGGCCGCAGCGGGCTGGATCGCCCTGCTGTGGGGCGCCGACCTGACACGGGCCTACCTGCGCTACGCGGGGCTGGGCTGATGTGGTGCCTAGGGCTGACCGGCGGCATCGGCGCCGGCAAGAGCACCGCCGCCCGCTTCTTCGCCGAACTGGACGTGCCGGTCATCGACGCCGACGACATCGCCCACGCGCTGACGGAGCGCGAGGGGCCGGTGCGGGACGCCATCCGCGCCCGCTGGGGCGACTGCTGCTTCGACGCCCAGGGCCGGCTGGACCGGCGCCGCCTGCGCGAGGTGGTGTTCGCCGACCCCGAGGCCCTGGCCGAGCTGGAGGCCATCATGCACCCGGCGGTGCTCACCGAGATCGAGGCGCGCAAGGCGGCGCTGGCCCACCAGGGGGTGCCCTATTGCGTGGTGGTCATCCCGCTGCTGTTCGAGAAGGATCTGCGCCACCTGGTAGACGAGGTGGCGGTGATCGACCTGCCGGAGACGCTGCAGCTGGCCCGCGCCGCGGCACGTGACGGCAGCGATGCCGAGGCCATCCGCGCCATCATGGCCCGCCAACTGCCCCGCCGCGAGCGACTGCGGCGGGCCGACATCGTGCTCGACAACCGTGGCACGCCCGCGGCGCTGCGGGCACAGATCGAGGCACTGCACCAGCGCCTCGCCGGCGAGTGACGGACGCGAACCGGCGCACGAAACCGGCGCCACCGTCCGTCCCGACAGTGCCGCTCATCAGACAGTTTGGTATATTCGGCAGGCATCGATCCGACCACCAAAACAAATCACACCAAGGCCGGATCGGTTGGGGGATGACCCCGTTATCCCTGCAGGAGGAGCCCCGCTTTCGTGAACCCGACTCTCTGCTATGAACAGCCTTTCAGCCGATCGATGCGCGTCTTCGTGCGCTTCGAACAGCTGGTGGCCCAGTTCAACACCCTGCTGGACGGGGACAGTGCGCTCGCCCACCAGACCGCCTTGCTCACCCTGTTCGATCTGTTCCAGCTGGTTTCGCACCTCGACCTGAAGGCCGAGGTATTCCGCGAGGCGGACCACCTGCGGCAATCGTGGGACCACGCGCCCCCAGTAGAGAACCTCCCGGCGCTGCGGGCGGCCCTGGAAGCGGAAGTGGCCCGGGTGGGCGAACTGCGCGGCCAGCTCAACGCCCACCTCAAGAATCACGCCTTCTTCACCGCCGTGCGACAGCGCGCCACCATGCCGGGCGGCATCAACTCCTTCGATCTGCCCGTCTACCACTACTGGCTGCACCGGCCGGTCGACCAGCGCCGCGCGGAACTGACGGAGTGGATCACCCCCTACCGGCAGCTGTACCGTGCCGTGGCGCAGATCCTCACCGTGGTGCGCGCCTGCTGCCGCAGTGAGGAATGCACCGCCGAACAGGGCTACTTCGCCAAAGCCTTCCAGAACGGCGGCACGCCGCAGCTGCTGCAAGTGCACGTGTCGCCCGATCTGCCCTGCTATCCCGAGGTGAGCGCCGGCAAGCAGCGCTGCATCATCCGCTTCTTCGAGCCCATCACCCTCAAGGAGCGCCCCGGCCAGACGAAGCGCGACGTACCCTTCCGGCTGGTCTACTGCGGGCTGTGAACGGCCCCGCCCGGCACCGGCCAGAAAGCGCGGATGCCGGCCACCCCCTGTCCGCCGCGCTGCCAGGCCAGGGGAATATCGCGCCAGCCCAGCCCGCCCAGGGCATACACTGGCATGGTGGCCCGCTCGGCCAGCTCGGCAAAGCGGCGCCAGCCCAGAGCGGGTGCGCCGGGGTGACTGGTAGTGGGCTGCACCGGTGACAGCAAGGCCAGGTCCACGCCGCACCGCCCGGCCTGGTCCAGCTCCACCACATCGTGGCAGGCGGCCGACAGCCACGCGCCGGGCGGCAGGTGGGGACGGGCCCGCAGGGCCATGAGGCGCCGGCTGGACAGGTGCAGACCGGCCGCACCCAGGGCACGCACGGCGGCCGCCTCCGAGGTGAGCAGCACGCGGCAACCGCGCGCCGCGCAGGCGGCCACCACCCGTCGGGCCAGGCCATGATAGTCATCCGGCGGTAAATGGGGACAGCGCAGGATGAGCAGCCCGCCGGGCGTGGCCACCCGCGGCAGGGCCGCCCGCAGTTGCCCAGGGGACAGTTCCGGCGGGGGGATGATGAGATGGTCGGGCAGGCGGACGGCGGTGACGATGGGCCGGTTGGCGTCCGGCAGGTGCTGGTGCGGCAGCGCGTCCGCCGTTACCCAGCGCAGCGGCTGCCCCTCGCGGCCTTCCGGCACGCCATCGAAGGCAGTCACCTTCCACACGTCCAGCCGGACGGCCCGTTCGGGATAGTCGTGGCGCAGTCGCAGCAGGGGCCGGTAGCGGCGCGGCGTGATGCCCAGCTCCTCCTCCAGCTCGCGCGCCAAGGCCGCCACCACCGTCTCGCCCGGCTCCACCTTGCCGCCCGGGAACTCCCAGCGGTCGCCCTGGTGGGCCTGGGGCGGACGGCGTGCCAGCAGGATGCGCCCGCCGTCCTCAATGACGGCCACGGCCACGTGCAGCGGGGTGTCGGCCGCTGCCATGAGCGGCTCAGGTGCGGTATTCCGCGTTGATGCGGACGTAATCGTGGGACAGGTCGGTGGTCCAGATCACCGTCTCCGCCCTGCCCCGCCCCAGGGCAATGGCGATATCGATCTCGGCCGGGGCGAAGGCGGCCTGGCCGGCCGCCTCGCTGTAGTCCGGGTCTGGCTCGCCGCCGCGGATGACGGCCACCTCGCCCAAGCGAATGTCCACCCGCGACAGGTCCAGGTCCGGCAGCGGCGCGCGCCCCACGGCGGCCAGGATGCGCCCCCAGTTGGGATCACTGGCGAACAGAGCGGTCTTGACCAGCGGCGAGTGGGCCACGGTATAGGCCACGGCGTCGGCCTCGGCGCGGTCGCGCGCCCCGCTCACACGCAGGGTGACGAACTTGGTGGCCCCCTCCCCGTCGCGCACGATGGCCTGCGCCAGGTGCAGGAACACCGCCCGCAGGGCATCCTCGAAGGCGGCCGCCTCGGGGCCCTCCAGGGGCGCCACGCCGGCCGCGCCGGTGGCGGCCAGCACACAGGCGTCGTTGGTGGAGGTGTCACCGTCCACGGTGATGCGGTTGAAGCTGTCGTCCACCAGCCTGCCGAGCAGCGGCCGCAGGGCCACGGGGGCGATGTGCGCGTCGGTGGCGATGAAGGCCAGCATGGTGGCCATGTCGGGGCGGATCATGCCGGCCCCCTTGGTCATGCCGGTGATGGTGACGGTGCGGCCGGCCACGGCGACCTGGCGCGAGACGGCCTTGGGCACGGTGTCGGTGGTCATGATGGCCCGCGCGGCGGCCTCCCAGCCGGCGCCGTCCAGGCGCGCGAACAGGTCCGGCAGGGCGGCAGCAAAGGGCGCCACCGGCAGTGGCTCGCCGATCACCCCGGTGGAGAAGGGCAGCACCGCCTCGGGCGCGACACCGCCCCGCTCGGCCACCAGGGCGCAGGTGACGCGCGCCGCTTCCAGCCCCGCGACACCGGTGCCGGCATTGGCGTTGCCGGCGTTGATGAGCCAGTAGCGGGGGGCGGTGCGGGCCAGGTGCTCACGCGCCAACTGCACGGGGGCGGCGCAGAAACGGTTGCGAGTGAACACGGCGGCGGTGACGGTGCCGGGGTCCAGGGCCACCAGCACCAGGTCGTCACGCCCCCGGTAGCGGATGCCGGCGGCGCCGCTGGCCAGGCGCACACCGGGGACGGGAAGCAGCCCGCTGGGCGGAGACAGGCCCACCGCCACGGCTCAGCCCAGCTTGCCGCAGCAGTGCTTGTACTTCTTGCCCGAACCGCAGGGGCAGGGGGCGTTGCGGCCCACCTTGGGCGTCTCGCGCTTGAAGGGGGCCTGTGGTGCGGCGGCCGGCTCGCCCGCCGCGGCGGCGGACTCGGCCGGCTGCGACCCGGGGGTGAGCTGGTCGGCCAAGGCGGCGCTGGCGTCCGGATGCTGGAACTGCATCTGCGCTTCCAGCTCCTCCTCGCTGGGCAGGTGGGGCAGGTCCTGCTCGCCGCGCACCTTGAGGCGCATGAGCAGGGAGATGACGTCGAACTTGATGCGCTCCAGCAGCTGCTGGAACAGCTCGAAGGCCTCGCGCTTGTACTCCTGCTTGGGGTCGCGCTGGGCGTAGCCACGCAGGCCGATGCCCTGGCGCAGGTAGTCCATGGCCGCCAGGTGCTCCTTCCAGTGGTTGTCGAGGATCTGCAGCATCACATCCTTCTCGATCTGCCGCATGAGCTGGGCGCCGTACAGGGCCTCCTTTTCCTCGTAGGCCTGGGCCGCCTCCTGCAGGATCTTCTCGCGCAGGGTCTCCTCGTGCAGCTCCTCGTCCTCCTCCAGCCACTGGGCCACCGGCACGTCGAGATCGAAGTCCTCGCGCAGGGCCTGCTCCAGGCCGGCCACATCCCACTGCTCCTCGATGCTGCCCGGCGGGATGTACTGGGCGATGACGTTGGTCAGCACGTCGTCGCGCAGGCCGCGGATCATCTCCGAGACGTCGTCGGAGGCCAGCAGCTCGTCGCGCTGCTGGTAGATGACCTTGCGCTGGTCGTTGGCGACGTCGTCGTACTCCAGCAGGTTCTTGCGGATGTCGAAGTTGTAGGCCTCCACCTTGCGCTGGGCGTTCTCAATGGACTTGGTGACCATGCTGTTCTCGATGGCCTGACCGTCGTCCATGCCCAGCCGCTGCATGAGGGCGCGCATGCGGTCGGAGGCGAAGATACGCATGAGGTTGTCTTCCAGCGACACGTAGAAGCGGCTGGAGCCGGGGTCGCCCTGGCGCCCGGCGCGGCCGCGCAGCTGGTTGTCCACGCGCCGCGACTCGTGCCGCTCAGTGCCGATGATGTGCAGGCCGCCGGCCGCCACCACCTGGTCGTGGCGCTTCTGCCATTCCTCGCGCACGCACGCCTTCTCCTCCTCGCTGGCGTCCTCGCCCAGGGCGGCCAGCTCGGCGTCCAGGCTGCCGCCCAGCACGATGTCGGTGCCGCGACCGGCCATGTTGGTGGCGATGGTGACCGCGCCGGGCCGGCCGGCCTGGGCCACGATGTGCGCCTCGCGCTCGTGCTGCTTGGCGTTCAGCAGCTCGTGCGGGATGCCCTCCTTCTTGAGCAGGTTGGAGAGGATCTCCGAGGTGTCGATGGAGGCGGTGCCCACCAGCACGGGCCGCCCCTTGGCCACGGTGTCCTTGATGTCCTCGATGATGGCCCGGTACTTGTCCTGCTGGCGCAGGTAGACCAGGTCGTTCATGTCCTCGCGGATCATGGGCCGGTGGGTGGGGATGACCACCACCTCCAGGCCGTAGATGGTCTGGAACTCGTAGGCCTCGGTGTCCGCCGTGCCGGTCATGCCCGCCAGCTTGTCGTACATGCGGAAGTAGTTCTGGAAGGTGATCGAGGCCAGGGTCTGGTTCTCGGGCTGGATGGGCACCCCTTCCTTGGCCTCGATGGCCTGGTGCAGGCCGTCCGACCAGCGCCGGCCGGGCATGGTTCGGCCGGTGAACTCGTCGACGATGACCACCTCATTGTTGCGCACGATGTATTCCACATTGCGGTGGAACAGAGCGTGGGCGCGCAGGGCGGCGTTCAGGTGGTGCAACAGACTGATGTTGGCCGGGTTGTAGAGGCTGTCCCCCTCCTCCATGAGGCCGGCCTCCACCAGCAGGCGCTCCACGTGGTCGTGGCCCTCCTCGGTGAGATAGACCTGCTTGGCCTTCTCGTCCACCGAGTAGTCGCCCGGGCCGTCCTCCTCTTCCTGCTTCTTCAGCTTGGGCACGATTTTGTCCAGCGCCAGATACAGGTCGGAGGTCTCGTTGGTGGGGCCGGAGATGATGAGTGGCGTGCGCGCCTCGTCGATGAGGATGGAGTCCACTTCATCCACGATGGCGTAATTGAGGCCGCGCTGCACGCGGTGCTCCAGCGCAAAGGCCATATTGTCGCGCAGGTAGTCGAAACCGAACTCGTTGTTGGTACCGTAAGTGATGTCGGCGGCATAGGCGCGCTGGCGCTCGGCGTGGTCCAGGCCGTTGACGATCACCCCCACTTCCATGCCCAGGAAGCGGTACAGTTTGCCCATCCACTCGGCGTCGCGCCGGGCCAGGTAGTCGTTGACCGTGACCACGTGCACACCCTTGCCGGGCAAGGCGTTGAGGTAGGCGGCCAGGGTGGCCACCAGCGTCTTGCCCTCACCGGTGCGCATCTCGGCGATCTTGGCGTCGTTCAGCACCATGCCGCCGATCAGCTGCACGTCGTAGTGGCGCATGCCCAGCACCCGCTGGCTGGCCTCGCGCACCACGGCGAAGGCCTCCGGCAACAGGTCGTCCAGCTTCTCCCCGTTCGCCAGGCGCTGGCGGAACTCGGCCGTCTTGCCTTGTAACTCGGCGTCGGAGAGGGCCTGAATCTGGGGTTCCAGCTCGTTGATGCGGGCGACAACCCGCCGGTATTGCTTGATGAGCCGGTCGTTACGGCTCCCGAAGACCTTGCGTGTGAGTGTTTGCAGCATGGGCGCGGACGCGGTGGATGGCGGAAGGGCGGCTAATCATAGCGCATGTCACCGCCTGAAACAGGGATGCGCGTCGGGACGACGGACGGGAGGCCGACAGGATGCAGACCACCGGTGCCCTCCGCCTTGCGCTGGACACCAGATGCGGCCGCGGGGCGGGCCTTTCAAGCCCGCCGGGAAAGAGGGACGGGAATCAGCCCTTCTTCTTGAGCAACCGCATGGGGTTGATCAGATGGCCATCCTTGAGCACCTCGAAATGCAGGTGATTGCCGGTCGAGCGGCCGGTGCTGCCCATGAGGGCGATCACCTGCCCGCGCTTGACCACGTCGCCCACATTGACCAGCAGCTTGGCGCAGTGGGCATAGCGGGTGACATAGCCGTTGCGGTGGTCGATCTCCACCATGTTGCCGTACTGGGGATGGCGCTCGGCATGGATGACGATGCCGCCGGCGGCGGCATAGATGGCCGTGCCGCGACTGCCGGCGATGTCGATGCCCTTGTGAAACTGGCGGCGGCCGGTGAAGGGGTCGTTGCGGTAGCCGTAGCGGGAGGAGATCCACCCGTCCACCACCGGCAGGCCCGCGGGGCGTATCTCGGCCTGCAGATTGCGCGATATGAGCAGCTCCTCGAGGATGCGCAGCTGCTGCTCCTTCTCCATGAGGGACAGCTCGAAGGTCTCCAGCACCTCGGTGATCTCGGCGTCACCGTAGCTGGGCTGCTCCTGCTGCGACTCGGCACCACCCATGGGCGGCACGCTGGTGAAGTCGAACTCGCCCTCCTTGAGGTCGGCCATGGCCACCAGCTTGCTGCCAAGGGCGTTGAGGCGGGTGATGTGGGCCTGCAGCAGGCCGATGCGGGCCGTGAGCGCATCCAGATTGGCGCGCGCCTCGCGCCGCACCCGGTCCAGCTCCTCGTACTGCGTCTCCAGGCTGGCGCCGAGCCGCTGGATGGCTTCCTGCGGCGCACGTTGCACGCCCCAGCGGTAGCCGGTCCAGGCCGACGCGGCGGCAATGGCAAGAGTAGTGGCGACCAGCAGGGGGTAGAACCACCAAGGGTGGGAAACTCCTCCTCGGGCGCGTTCGCGCAGGTGTTTGTACTTGTCGTTCATGGCTCACAACTCGGCAGGGCGTGGATCGGCTTTATTGGAATATCGCGCCTTGTGGGCACAAAGCGGAGCGCGATCGCATGTTAACAAAGTTTTTCACCGTGCTCCAGCGCGCCCCGACGACACCACACATTGCGGCGCCGGATGCACCCTAATCCGCTACCATGGTCGCTGTCCAGCCACGCGCCCCATGACCACGCCATGAAGCCCATCCGTCGGTTGTTGCCCGACCCGCTCATCGCCCGCCTGCAGCAGCACCACGAACTGCACCACGTGGTGCGCGACGCCCTGCCACCCGCCCTGCGCGAACACGTCACCCTGGCCGACGTGCATGGCGATCGCGTCACCCTGCAGGTGGCCGGCCACAGCTGGGCCCAGCAACTGCGCTTCCACCAGCGCGAGCTGCTCAAGCGGCTCAACGCCCAACCGGGTGTGCAGGTGGCGCGGCTGCAGATCCGCGTCCAGCCCGCTCCGCCAGTCACCCCCGCCGCACCGCCGCCGGAGGCGGGGTCGCGCCACCGGCCATACGCGGACTGCCACCAGCGGCTGCGGGCACTGCTGGCGCGACTGGAGGACTGAGGAAAGGCCCGGTGGGGCCGGCCGGTCAGGCCCCCTGCGGGGCGAAGTCGAGGGCCTCGGCGAAGCGGATGGGGACCTCGGCGGGGTCCTCGAAGGTGACGTACTCCCAGGCAGTCTCGTCCGCCAGCAGGGCGCGCAACAATTGGTTGTTGAGTGCATGGCCGGACTTGTGTCCCTGGAAGGCGCCGATGAGGCTGTTGCCCAGCAGGTACAGGTCACCGATGGCATCCAGGATCTTGTGGCGCACGAACTCGTCGTCGTAGCGCAACCCGTCCTCGTTCAGGACCCGATAGTCGTCCAGCACGATGGCGTTGTCCAGGCTGCCGCCCAGTGCCAGCTTGCGGCTGCGCAGCATCTCGATGTCGCGCATGAAGCCGAAGGTGCGCGCGCGGCTCACCTCCTTGACGAAGGAGGTGGTAGAGAAGTCCACCTCGGCCACCTGCACGGCGGAGGAGATGGCCGGGTGCTGGAAATCGATGTGAAAACCCACCTTGAAGCCGTCGAAGGGTTCGAAACGGGCCCACTTGTCCCCGTCGCGCACCTCCACCCGGCGGCGGATGCGGATGAAGCGCTTGGGGGCGGGCTGTTTCTGGATGCCGGCGGACTGGATGAGGAACACGAACGGCCCGGCGCTGCCGTCCATGATGGGCACCTCCGGGGCGCTTACGTCCACGTACAGGTTGTCGATACCCAAGCCGGCCACCGCCGACAGCAGATGCTCCACCGTGGAGATGCGCACGCCACCCCTCACCAGGGTGGTGGACAGGGCGGTGTCCCCGACGTTCTCGGCCGTGGCCCGGATCGCCACCGGGGGCTCCAGGTCGATACGCCGGAACACCACGCCGGTGTTGGGCGGAGCCGGGCGCAGCGACAACAGCACCTTTTCGCCCGTGTGCAGGCCGACGCCGGTGGCCTTGATGGGATTTTTCAGGGTTCGCTGATGGATCATGACGCTCCGGAGTCATTATCAGGGATGACAGGACCGGTGACGCTGGCGTCACCGGTCCTGTACGCCATATTTTACACAAGTGTAGCGAATAAACTACTCCCTGGCGAGCGCCCTGTCTCCAAATAGCAACACCTAGTCCGCCTGCCTACGGATGAAGGTGGGGATGTCCAGTAGCTCGAGCGGATCCTCCGGCAGTTTGCCGCTGGGTGCGGTGCCAGTAGTGCCGGTAGCGCCGGTGGCGGCCCGGGGTGCCGGGCGCGGGCGCTGGGCGCCACCACCCTGCATGGCCACCACACGCGGCGCCGGCTTGGCCTTCCGCTCGGGCGGGGTCTGCTGGGCCGGCGCACCCTCGCCCAGACCGGTGGCCACCACCGTGACGCGCAGCTCGTTGCTCATCTCGGGATCGATGACGGTGCCCACCACCACGGTGGCCTCCGGCGAGGCGAAGCTCTTGATGATGCTGCCCACTTCGTCGAACTCGCCGATGGACATATCCATGCCGGCGGTGATGTTGACCAGGATGCCCTTGGCGCCGGCGATGTCGATGTCCTCCAGCAACGGGCTGGAGATGGCCGCCTCGGCCGCCTCGCGGGCGCGGTCCTGGCCTTGGGCCATGCCGGTGCCCATCATGGCCATGCCCATTTCCGACATGACGGTGCGCACGTCGGCGAAGTCCACGTTGATCAGGCCCGGCCGGGTGATCAGCTCGGCGATGCCCTGCACCGCCCCCAGCAGCACGTCGTTGGCCGCCTTGAAGGCGTCCAGCAGCGACACGCTCTTGCCCAGCACGGTGAGCAGCTTCTCGTTGGGGATGGTGATGAGCGAGTCCACGTACTTGGCCAGCTCCTCGATGCCGGCGTTGGCCACCGCCATGCGCTTGGCGCCCTCGAAGGAGAACGGACGGGTCACCACCGCCACGGTGAGAATGCCCAGGTCGCGGGCGATCTCGGCCACCACCGGGGCGCCGCCAGTGCCCGTGCCGCCACCCATGCCAGCGGTGATGAACAGCATGTCGGCGCCGTTGATGATCTCCTCGATGCGCTCCCTGTCCTCCATGGCGGCCTGGCGGCCCACCTCGGGATTGGCCCCGGCGCCCAACCCCTTGGTCATGTTGGCGCCCAGCTGCAGCACTGTCTTGGCCTGCGTGCTCTTGAGCGCCTGCGCATCGGTGTTGGCGCAGATGAATTCCACACCCTCGATGCTGTTCTGCACCATGTGCTGCACGGCGTTGCCGCCACCACCACCGATGCCGAGAACCTTGATCACGGCCCCTTGCTCATACGTGTCGATCAGTTCGAACATGTGACTACCCTCCAGTTACAAACTAGGAAAAAAACAAACCCGGCCCTCAAAAGCCGCTCAACCAGCGTTTCACGCGCTCCCACAGCCCTTCACCCCCAGCCAGCGGCGACCGCCTCTCGCGCCGATTGTGAAGTCCGTACAGCAACAGCCCGACCCCCGTGGAATAGATCGGGTTGCGCACCACGTCGGCCAGCCCCTTCACGTGCTGCGGCACGCCCAGCCGGACCGGCATGTGGAATACTTCTTCCGCCAGATCCACCGCGCCCTCCATGCGCGACGACCCCCCGGTGAGCACGATGCCCGCCCCCAGCAGCTCCAGATAGCCGCTGTGCTTGAGCTCGGCCTGCACCAGGGTCAGCAGCTCCTCGTAGCGTGGCTCCACCACGCTGGCCAGCACCTGCCGCGACAACTGGCGCGGCGGGCGGTCGCCCACGCCCGGCACCTCGATGGTCTCGTCGGGGCTGGCCAGCTGCTTGAGGGCGCTGGCGTACTTGATCTTGATCTCCTCGGCGTACTGCGTGGGCGTGCGCATGGCCACCGCGATGTCGTTGGTGACCTGGTCGCCGGCGATGGGGATGACCGCCGTGTGGCGGATGGCCCCCTCGGTGAACACGGCGATGTCGGTGGTGCCGCCACCGATGTCCACCATGCACACGCCCAGCTCCTTCTCGTCCTCGGTGAGCACGGCGTAGCTGGAGGCGAGCTGCTCTAGGATGATGTCGTCCACCTCCAGGTGACAGCGCCGCACGCACTTCTCGATGTTCTGCACCGCGCTGTCGGCGGCGGTGACCAGGTGCACCCGCGCGTCGAGGCGGATGCCGGACATGCCGATGGGCTCCTTGATGCCCTCCTGCTGGTCGATGATGTACTCCTGCGGGATGACGTGCAGGATGCGCTGCTCGGCCGGGATGGCCACCGCGCGCGCCGCGTCCACCACCCGCTCCACGTCGGCCGCGCTCACTTCGCGCTTGTCCTTGATGGCCACCATGCCGTGCGAGTTGAGGCTCTTGATGTGGCTGCCGGCGATGCCGGTGTACACGCTGTGCACCTGGCAGTCGGCCATCAGCTCGGCCTCTTCCACGGCGCGCTGGATGGACTGCACGGTGGACTCGATGTTGACCACCACGCCCTTTTTCATGCCGCGCGAGGGCTGCGAGCCGAGGCCGATGATCTCCACCTCACCGTCCGGATTGATCTCGCCCACGATGGCCACCACCTTGGAGGTGCCGATGTCGAGGCCGACGATCATCTCGTTCTGCTGTCTTCTGGACATGCCGTGCCCTTTTCCTCAGTGGACGCTGGCCAGGGTGCCGTCGCCCTGCCGCCAGCGCACCGTAAAACCGTTTGCGTAGCGCAGATCCACCGCCGCCACCCGCGCCACGAAGGGCGCCAGGGCGCGTTCATAGGTGGCGGCAAAACGCTCCAGGCGGGCCATCTGCCGTTCCCGCCCCAGGATCACCTCCAGCCCGCCCACCAGACGCAGGCGCTGGGCGTGGCGCGCGTCCTCGCTGAGCCCGGCGATGGCCAGCCCCACGGGGCTCAGCACCCGATCGGCGGCCACGAAGCGGGCGATGAGCGCCTTCTCCCGCCCCGGCTGGCCGTCGATGCGCGGCAGCTGGGCCACGTCCGGCGTGGCCGGAGCGCGAAACACCTCGCCATAACGGTTGAGGAAGGCGTCCTCGCCCCAGCGGGCGATGGGCTGCTGTTCCTCCACCGCCACCACCAGCCGGTCCGGCCACACCCGCTGCAGCGACACCCGGTACACCCAGGGCAGCGCCTCCACCGCGGTACGCACCCGGTCCAGGTCGAGGCTGAAGAATCCACCCCGCACCACCTCGCGCAGGCGCGCCTGCAGGGCCTGCCGGTCCACGTGACGCAACGTGCCGGTGATCTGCACCTGCCGTACCGGCAGGGTGTCGGGCCGCATGAGCCAGTGGTAGGCACGCCAGCCGGCGATGGCCAGCAGGGCCGCGACGGCCAGCACCACGACCGGGCGCAGCGCGCTGCCCACCAGCCCCCAGTCCACGCGCCGCCACCAGGGCGGGCGCTGCGGCCGGCGGCGGCGGTTGCGGCGTCTACCCCACATGGCCCGACGCCTCCGTCAGCGTGGTGGCCAGGATGCGCAGCACCAGGGCCTGGAAATCCATGCCGGCGGCGGCCGCCGCCTTGGGCACCAGGCTGTGGTCGGTCATGCCCGGCACCGTGTTGAGCTCGATGAGCCAGAACTTGCCGTCGCCGTCGCGCAGCAGGTCCACCCGTCCCCAGCTGCGCGCGCCCAGGGTGCGGAAGGCGGCCAGCGCCAGGCGCTGCACCTCGTCCTCCGCCTCGGCGGGCAGGCCGCAGGGGCACAGGTAGCGGGTGTCGTCGGCGCGGTACTTGGCCTCGTAGTCGTAGAAGCCGCGCGGG
>JALVPS010000276.1:0-800 GCA_027031685.1 Gammaproteobacteria bacterium
GAACAATCCCACCCTGCGCTCTGCGCGCCTGCAGGCCGAGGTGGCGCGCAAGAACATCGAGCTGCAGCGCGCCGGGCACTATCCCAGCCTCGACCTGGTGGGCTCGCTGGGGCACAGCGATTCCAACGCCAGCAGTGGCCGCGACGTGGACACCGGAGTGATCGGCCTGCAGCTCGCGCTGCCCATCTACAGCGGCGGCGCGGTGGTCACCGGCACCCGGCAGGCAGCGCACCAGTTCACCGCGGCGCAGGAGAACCTCGACGCCCAGCGGCGCGAGGTGGTGCGCCAGGTGCGCGACGCCTACCGCGGCATCCAGGCCGCGATCAGCCGGGTGGGGGCGCTGAAGGCCACGGTGCGCTCGGCGCTGAGCGCCCTGGAGGCCACCGAGGCGGGCTTCGAGGCGGGCACCCGCACCCTGGTGGACGTGCTCAACAGCCAGCGCGACCTGTTCCGGGCGCGCCGCGACTACGCCCAGGCGCGTTACGACTATGTGCTCTCCACCCTGCGCCTGCTGAACGCCGCCGGCACCCTCTCCGAGGAGGACGTGCGGCGGGTCAACGCCTGGCTGCAGGGCTGATCGGGAAGGCGCTGCGCGACCGGGCCGGGGGTCAGGCCCGGTTGGCGGGTTCGTCGTCGCCTTCGTCCCCGCAGTCGCCCGGCCTGTCCCGCTCGGCATATTCGCCGTGCGCGTACATCAGGCCGGTGATCTGTTCAGAGACCAGGCCGATCATGAAGGTGAGCAGCGAGGTGGTGTAGAGCAGGGCGCTCATGTTGGTGAAGCGCCCCTCGGTGGTGTAGGT
>JALVPS010000276.1:810-1508 GCA_027031685.1 Gammaproteobacteria bacterium
CGGTGTAGCCGGAGCGGAAGAAGGCCATGGTAGAGGTGGTGGGGTAGGAGAAGCCGTTGGGCATCAGGTGCAGGAACTCGCGGAACTTGTCCGCCTTCACCACCCGCAGGCCGCTGGTCAGGTCCTTCACCGGGTGACCGGTCATCCAGCTCGCCAGCCAGTTGAAGATGCGGTTGCCCAGGCCGCGCAGCATGCCCGCCTGAGAACTCCAGGGACGGGCCCCCACCAGCATGTCCAGATCCTCGGCGTCGAAGCGCTGCAGCAGGCGCTCCACGTGTTCCGGCAGATGCTGGCCGTCGGCGTCCATGAACACCAGCACCTCGCCGCAGGCGCGGCGTGCGCCGTCCTTCACCGAGGCGCCGTTGCCCATGTTGTAGGGATGGCTGACGCAGCGCGCGCCGTGCCGTTCGCACACCGCCGGGGTGCCGTCGCTGGAGCCGTCGTCGATCACCAGCAGCTCGGCCGCCGGAAAGCGGTGACGCAGATCCGGCAGCAGGCGGTCCAGGGAGGCGGCCTCATTGAGCGCGGGGATCACGATGCTGAGCGAAGGCTGGGCGGGCTGGTTCACGGCCTGGATGTCCTTGTGTGGTCGCTGCGTGTGGTCACTGCGGGGCGGCCAGCTTAGCAGGATCGCGGGCGCCTCCCAACGCGTCCGGTGTCGGGTGCCGGCCACGGAGCGGCGCAAACGCATGGCGCAT
>JALVPS010000277.1 GCA_027031685.1 Gammaproteobacteria bacterium
CCGGGTCGATGTTGTAGGTGGCCGGGTCGATGTCCACGAAGACGGGCGTGGCGCCCAGCAGGGCGATGGTCTCGGCGGTGGCGATGAAGCTGAAGGGGGTGGTGATGACCTCGTCGCCCGCGCCGATGTCCAGGGCCATGAGGGCCGCCAGCAGGGCGTCGGTGCCGCTGGACATGCCGATGCAATGTTTGACGCCCACGAAGTCCGCCAGCCGCTCCTCCAGCTCGGCCACCTCCGGCCCCAGGATGTACTGGCCGTGTTCCAGCACGCGCCGGATGCGGCGGTCCACATCGTCCTGGATGCGGCGGTACTGGGTCTTGAGGTCGATGAAGTCCATGGGTGGGGCGTCCGGCGGTCGCGGGCCGGCATCATAAACCGGCGGGCGGCGCGCCACCAGTGGCGGCCGCCGCCACCGCCGTCAGCGCCGCTGGATGGTCAGCTCGCGCAGATGCTCGTCCACCGTCTCCAAACGGATGGGCCGCCGCCACACGGGCTGCAGGTAGTCGAGCACCTTGCGCGCATGTTCCGGATCCAGCCCGCGGCCGTCGGCGCGGTGGTCGTGGGTCAGCACCAGGGTGCCGTCGGTCTCGATGGCCGTGGCGGCGACGCGCGGCGCGCCGAAGTTGAACTTGGGCGCCAGGATGGCCTCGCGCAGGGCGTGGATGTCCGGCTCTTCCACGGTGATGGTGCCGGACGGGCGCTGCACGTAGCGGAACAGGTCCAGCTCGCGCGCCAGGGCCTCGTCCAGGTGGTTGCGCACAAAGCTGAAGTCGTCCTCCTCACGGCGCAGCTGGAAGGCGTGCTCCAGGCCGTGCTCCTCGATGATCTTCTCCCACAGCACGAAGCCCAGGTGGTAGGGGTTGATGGCCAGCGACACCTGCTGCCCGCTGGCGTAGGGGCGCACCACGTCGGAATGGGCCTTGATGGCGTCCAGGTACAGGGCGTGGGGCAGGAAGTCGGCCTCGCGCAGCAGGCGGGCGTGCCAGTGGCAGGCCCAGCCCTCGTTCATGATCTGGCAGGCGAACACCGGGTAGAAGTAGAACGACTCGCTGCGCACGGCCAGGAAGATGTCACGCTCCCAGGGCTCCATGTCCGGCGCGTAGTGGGCGATGAACCACAGCAGGTCGTATTCCGGGCTGGGCGGGATGGCCGGCAGCCCGCGGCGGCGCGGCGGCGGCTCGGGGGGCGCCTCGCCCGGCAGTTGGGCGAAGCGGTCGCGGAAGGGGTCGGCCGGCGGCGCCGGCGCCTCCTCGGCGGGCAGGTCCTCGTAGCGCGGCCGGCGCAGGCCCTGGTGCACGTCGATGTGCTGCTCCAGCGCCAGGGCCGCGTCCAGCACCGCCTCCACGCGCGCCTGGCCGTGGGCCTCGATGGCCGCGGCGATCTGCCGGGCGTGGGCGGCGGCCTGCTCCACGATGTGGTAGCCCACCTCCTCCTGGCTGCGCTGGAAGAGCAGGTTGTGCTTGCTGAAGTCGGCGTGGCCCAGCACGTGCGCCACCACCAGCGTGTTCTCCTCCACGCTGTTGTTGGCGGCCAGATAGGCGCGGCCCGGGTTGCCGGGAAAGACCACCTCGAACAGGCGCGAGTGGCCCATGCGGTGCTGCACCAGCTGGTAGATGTAGCGCACGCCGAAGGACCAGTGCGGCATGCGCACCGGCAGGCCGTACACCGCCACCTCCATCATGAAGCTGGTGGGCACGGTCTCGAACTCCACCGGGTAGTAGTCCAGCCCCTGGTCGCGGGCCAGCGCCTCCAGCTCGGCCGTGTAGCGCGCCAGGCGGGCGGCGTCGCCCTTCATGGCGCGGCCTCCGTCTCGGCGGCTTGGTGGGCGAAGAAGTCGCGGATGGCGTCCCACACGTCGTCGTCCTCCACCAGCGAGTGGCTGGAAAACGGCAGGCCGCGCGCCTGCAGCTCGCCGAACAGGCGCGCCGTCTCGGTGGTGAGCGGGTGGCGGTGGGAGCCGGTGGTCTCCACGAAGCCGCCGAAATTGAGCACGCCGCCCAGGCGCTCCAGGGCCTGCAGGGTGGCCTCGCGGTCCTCGGCGAAGTTCTCGCCGTCCGAGGCGTAGAACAGGTACAGGTTGTAGCGGCCGGGGTCGTAGCGCTCGGCGATGATGGCCTCGGCGCGGCGCAGCACGGTGGAGGCCACCGTGCCGCCCTGCCCGCGCACCTGGAAGAATTCCTCCTCGTCGAACTCCCAGGCCTCGATGGTGTGCGCCAGGAACACCGTCTCGATGCGCCGGTACTGGCGGCGCAGCCCCTGCACCACCCAGAAGAAGAAGGTCTTGGCCAGGCGCCGCTCGGCGTCGCCCATGCTGGAGGAGACGTCCAGGGCGAAGAACACCGCCGCCTGGGTGGTGGGCCGCTGGCGGCGCACCAGCTGGCGGTAGCGCAGGTCGTCGTCGGTGAAGGCCGGGCCGTCCGGCTGCACGGCGCGGCGCTTGATGGCCTCCTTCAGGGAGCGGCGCCGGTCCAGCCGCGAGCGGGCGCCGCGCCGGTCCCAGCCCTCGCGCTGCAGGGCGTCGTCCTCCACCGCCCCGGTGCGCACCTTCAGGTTGGGCAGCTGCAGCTCCTCCCACAGCCAGTCCACGATGTCGTCCACCTTCAGCTCCAGCAGGAATTCCACCCCGCCGTCGCCCTCGCCGCTGCCCTCCTTGCCGCCGCCCTGGCCCGGCCGGCCGCGGCGCAGCACGTCGCCGGGGCGCACCTGCCCCTGCCCCACGCCCTCCTGGCGGCGGCCCTGCAACAGGCGGAAACGGTAGTGCTCCAGAAACCGCACCGGCACCTGCACGCGGCGCTGGCCGCTGCCGCCCAGCACATCGGCGCGCGAGATGAGGTCCGGCAGCTGGCGGCGCACCGCCTCGCGCACCTTCTCGTTGTGGCGCAGCCAGTCGCGCGCGCCGCGCGAGAACAGGTCGTACCAGCGGCCGGAGAGGGGGGTCCCGATGTCCGGCATGGCCCTACTCCTGGCTCAGCAGCGTGGTGACGTAATTGAGCGCCTCGCGCGCGCTGTGCTCGTCGTAGCCGTACTCGTCCACCAGGCGCTGCTGCACCACGGAGATCTTCTTGCGCACCTCCTCGTCCGGGCGCGCCGAGGAGGTGACCAGGCGCAGCACGTCGCGCCGCTCCTCGAACAGGTACTGCTCGATGGCCTCGTGCAGGCGCGCGTGGCTGTCCAGGGTGAAGCGCCGGCCGGCCTTGTAGGCCACCATGGCCTTGCGCACCACCTCCTGGCGGAAGGACAGCTTGCCGCTCTCGGAGATGCGGATCTGCTCCTCCACTTGGCGCAGGAAACGCTCGTCGGGCGGGCGCGTCTCGCCGGTGATGGGATCGGTCACCTCCCGCCGGTCCAGGGAGGCCTCCACCTCGTCCAGGTACTTGTCCAGCAGCTGCTGGGCCTCGTCCTCGAAGGAGGCGAACAGGGCCTTGTGCACGTCCTCCTTTACCCAGCGGTTGTAGAAGTCCTTGCGCACCGCCACCAGGTGCTCGATCCACTGCCGCTTCTGCTTGCCGTCCATGCGCGCGTCGGCCTCGATGGCGTCCTTGAGGGCCAGCAGCACCTCCATGCTGGTCAGGCTGCGCGCCTCGGAGCGGGTGATGGCGGTGGACAGGGCGTTGATGACGAAGCGCGGGCTGACGCCGGTCAGGCCCTCGTCCGGCTGGGCGGCGCGCAGGCGCTCCACCTCGTTCTCGGAGAAGCCCTCCACGTCCTCGCCGGCGTACAGGCGCAGCTTCTTGGTCAGGTCCAGGTCCTCGCGCTCGGGCGGCTTCAGGCGCGTGAACACGGCGAACACCGCCGCCACCGCCAGGGCGTGCGGGTCCAGGTGCACGTCGCGCAAGGCCGGCGCGGCGGACACCATCTTCTGGTAGATGCGCGCCTCGTCCTTGTAGGACAGGGTGTAGGGCACCTGCACGATGACCATGCGGTCCAGCAGGGCCTCGTTCTCCTTCTCCTGGATGAACTTGTGGAACTCGGCCAGGTTGGTGTGCGCCAGGATGGTCTCGTCCACGTGGATGAGCGGGAAGCGCGACACCTTGACGTTCTTCTCCTGGGTCAGGGTGAGCAGCAGGTACAGGAACTCGCGCTTGACCTTGAGGATCTCGATCATCTCCAGCAGGCCGCGGCTGGCGGCGTACACCGCCCCCGACCAGGACCAGGCGCGCGGGTCGCCCTCGTCGCCGATCTCGGCCACCTTGGACAGGTCCACCGAGCCCACCAGGTCGGCGATGTCGGCCGTGGTGGGGTCGTGTGGGGCGTAGGTGCCCACCCCCACCCGGTTGGCCTCCGACAGGAAGATGCGCTCCACCGGAAACTGCATGAAGTCGCCGTCGAACTCCTCCTCCAGCCGGGTGCGCGAATGGGGGCTCAGCTCGCCCTCGATCTCCACCCCGTAGGTCTCGCGGAACTCGCCGCGCAGGCTGGCCGGGATCAGGTTGAGGGGGTTCTCGTGCAGGGGCGAGCCCTTGAGGGCGTACAGCGCCCCCTCGTCCGTGTGGCTGTACTCCTCCAGCGCCCGCTTGAGCAGGATGACCAGGCTGGACTTGCCGCCCGAGGGCGGGCCCAGCAGCAGCAGCAGACGCCGCCCCACCTCGGAGCCGGCGCTGGCCGCCTTGAAATACTCCGCGATGCGCTCCAGGGCATCGTCGATGCCGAACAGCTCCTGCCGGAACAGGGCCGTGGGCAGCCCGGCATCGTCCTCGCCGGCCTGGCGCGCGTGCCAGCGCAGCATGTCCCAGATGTAGGCATGACTGGTACGCGCGTAGCGCGCGGGATCGGTGGGCAGCACCTCCTCCAGGAACTGCCCGAAAGTGCCTTCCCAATGGCGTGCCCGATGGTCCTTCGTGTAACTGCGCAGGGCGCCGAGAAAGCTCTCGCGGCCCGCCGCGCGTGGGGAACTCGACACGAACTCACCTCCGCGAAATGACTGTTGATGGCTCGGCCAGGGCCCGGCGGGCACCGGCCACCGTTCTCTCTGAGTATAGAACCGGGCCGCCGGTTCGCCCGGTCGTCCCCACCGGCGATGGGCAGGTTGGGCAATCGGTCACGTCCCGGCCGATGCCCACGGCCATGCACTGGGAATACGACGGGGAGACCAATCAGATGCGAGGGAATGAGGAGGAGGGGCACCTCCCTGTGCCAATCGTACGATCGGGCCATCCGGGTTGCCCTCGCCATAATGTGACTGAAACTTTACAAGCGTGTTCCCCGCCTGCCATTTCCTGTAACAAGTGCATACATCAAGGCGACTGGTTTCCGGGAGTAATGGACACCGTTTTCCCCGCCACGATCATCCCTCCTGCACAAGGACCAGGGGCATGCCCACACGGCATTGAGTGCCGATCCGCCAGCGATGCAATCTCTATGCCAGCGCCCCCGCCACTCGCTCGTCGGCCAGTTGCGTGAGCACCTCGTCCAGCGGGCGCGGCTTGCCGATGCCGTAGCCCTGCACGTAGTCCACCCCCATCTCCGCCAGGCGCGCCTGCATGGCGGCGGTCTCCACGAACTCGGCGATCACCCCCAGCTCCATGGCGTGGCCGACGTTGATGGCCGCGGCGACCATGGCCTGCGACACACGATCCTCCAGCACCTGGCGGACGAAGGTGCCATCGATCTTGAGATAGTCCACGTCCAGGTTGAGCAGGTAGTTGAAGGAGCTCAGCCCGGTGCCGAAGTCGTCCAGCGCGAAGCGGAAGCCGCGCTCGCGCAGGCGCGCCACGAAGTCGCGCGCCTGGTCGAGATTGCCGATGGCCGTGGTCTCGGTGATCTCGAAGCAGATGTGCTGCGGCGGGATGCCGGTGGGGGCGAAGGCGTCCACGATGAAGTCCAGGAAGGTGTCGTCGGTGAGCGACTGGCCGGACAGGTTGATGCCCCACACCACCTCGCAGCGCCCCACCCGCTCGCGCTGCGCCTGCAGCAGGGCCAGGGTGTGGGTGATCACCCAGCGGTCGATGGCCGGCATCATGTGGTAGCGCTCGGCGGTGGGCATGAAGGCGTAGGGGCCGAGGATGGCATCCTGCTCGTCGCGCAGCCGCAGCAGGATTTCGTAGTGCATGGGGCGCCCGGGCGCGACGGGGGCGATCTCCTGCGCGTACAGCACGAAGCGGTCCTCGCGCAGGGCCGCCTGGATGCGGCTCACCCACTGTATCTGGCCCTCGCGCTGCAACAGGTCCTGGCTGTCGGGCGTGAACACCTTCACCCGGTTGCGGCCCGACTCCTGGGCCGCCTCGCAGGCGATCTCAGCCGAGCTGAGCACACTCATGACGCTGGGCGTGCGGTGGTCCACCACGGCCATGCCGATGCTCACGCTGACGTCGAAACGTGCCCCCTCCCAGGTGAAGTCCAGGGCGCGCACGCGCTGCAGCAGGCGCTCGGCCACCGCCTCGCCCCGGTCGCGCGGGCAGTCGTGCAGCAGGGCCAGGAACTCGTCGCCGCCCAGGCGCGCCACCGGGTCGCTGTCGCGCACCACCTCGCCGATCAAGCCGGCGATGCGCTTGATGAGCGCGTCGCCGGCGGCATAGCTGGCCGTATCGTTGATCACCCGCAGTTTGTCGATGCCCACGTTGAGCACACAGTGGGTGCTGTGCTCGGCGCGCGCCTGCTCCAGGGCGTGCTCCAGGTAGTATTCGATGCCCTGCCGGTTAAGCAGGCCGGTGAGGTCGTCGTGGTTGGCGAGGATGATCTTGGCCGCCATGCGCGCCATCACCCCCAGCAGGTCGCGGTCGCTGTTGTAGAAATCGCTGCCGTCGAGCCGGTTCATCATGACCAGCACGCCGATCAGCCCGCCGTGCGGATTGAGCACCGGCGCCGCCATGAGCTTGCCGGGCAGCACCAGTGGCGGCCCCTCGCGCCCGCAGGGCATGGCGTTGCACACCACCGGCCGCCGATGGGCCTGCATCCACTGCACCAGCGGTCGGCGCAGCTCGCCCAGCAGGCGCGCCGGCTCCGGCGGCGGGTGGCGCGGGTTGAGGCACTGGAAGCGGGTGCGCCCGTCGGTCAGTACCAGCGCGGCCATGCCCACGTCGAGGAAGGTGACGGCGTTGTTCAGCAGGTGCTGCAGGGCCTCCTTCCACTCGCTGAACTGGCGCAGCTCCTGCTCGGTGTCGTACAGCAGATTGAGCTCCTCGTAGCGCTCGGCCAGTTCATCGGCCAGCTGGTCGACCTCCTGGCGCAGCTGCACCTCCAGCAATACCTGGTCGGCCAGCGCCCGCAACAGGCCGGGCAGGCGCTCGGCGCCGCAGTCCATGCCGGCGATGGCGAAGGCGATCTCCCCCAATGGGTCGTCCCAGGGGGCCTGCAGCGGCAGGCGCAGCAGCGGCCCCCGCCCATCGTCACAGCGGCTCAGGCCGTGCCAGTCGCGCCAGCGGCCGCCGGCCAGGGCGGCCGCCAGGCGCCGGCGCAGGTCCGCCGACTGCGCCTGCACCACCTTGCCGTCGCCGGTCAGCAGGGCCACCTCGCCCCGCGCGCCGGGCAGGGTCTGCATGAGCGCCACGAGCCGGTCGAAGGCGACACCTTGCAGGGCCCGCTCGCGCATGACTTCAACGGGACGCTGGTTGCGAAACATGGCGTTCCAGCAGGGCCACCAGCCGCCGGGGGCTGAGTGGCTTTTCCATGAAATGGAGATTGTCGATGTGGTGCGACCAGGCGCGCTCCTCGTATTCCGGGCGCGAGGTGATCACCACGATGGGAAAGTGTCGCGCCGGCAGCTCGCGCTGGATGCGCTGGCACAGCTCACGGCCACCCATGCGCGGCATCTGCACGTCGGAGATGAGCACGTCGGGCGGCGCCTCGCGCACCCGCGCCAGGGCCGCCTCACCGTTGGGGCAGCTCTCCACCTCGTACCCGACCCGCTCCAGGGTGCGCTGCAGTATGCGCACCACGTGGGCCTCATCGTCTGCGATCAGGACTCTCTTCATGGTCATATGGCCTGCTTGAGCATGCCGGCCTCCTTGGCCAGCTCGATGATGAAGGTAGTGCCCTCGCCGGGCCGGCTCTCCACACTGAGCACGCCGTGGTGCAGCTGGATGACCTCGCGCGCGAGCGGCAGGCCGAGGCCATGCCCGGCGCGCTGGCGCACCTGGGCGTCCTCGGCGCGGTAGAACTTCTCGAAGATGCGCTGCTGCTCCTCGGGGGCGATGCCGATGCCGGTGTCGCGCACGCGGATGAAGATGGACCGCTCGGTCTCGCGCGCCGACAGGGTTACCGTGCCACCGGGCCGGTTGTATTTGATGGCGTTGCTGAGCAGATTGTTGATGGCCACCGTGAACAGCGCCTTGTCCACCGACACCGGCGGCAGCTCGCGCGGCACGTCCAGCAGCAGGCGCACGCCGGCCGTCTTGGCCTGCCGCGCCAGGTGCTGGTGGACGTCCTCCAGCAGGGCGTGCAGGTGCACCCACTGGCGCGACAGGCCGAGGCCGCCCATCTCGATGCGCGTCAGGCTGAGCAGGTTGGCAATGAGGCCGGACAGCCGCTCCACCTCGTCGCTGATGGCATTGCAGGCCTCGGCGCGGAAGCCGGGATCGGCGCCGTCCTCGCCCTGCAGGGCCTCGCTGTACATGGCCAGCACGTTGAGCGGCGACTTGAGCTCGTGCACCACGTGGGCCACGAATTCGGCGCGGCTGGTGCGCGCCAGCTCCTCTTCGGTGATGTCGCGGAACAGTACCAGGCTGCCCAGCAGGCTGGTCTCGTCCACCGGCGAGAAAAGGGGGAAGGTGAACAGGCGGATCTTGCGCTCGGGCTGTTGCCGGGGATGATAGTCGAGCTGCTGGCTGCACCAGGCCACCGCCCCGTCCTGCGCGAAGCGGGCCAGCAGCGACAGGACCTCCGGCTGGTGGCACCAGCGCCGCGCCGGTTGGCCGACCACTGCCTCGGGACTGGTCTCCAGCAGGTGTGCGGCCTGGCCATTGATGGCTGCCGGCAGGCCCGTCTCGTCCAGGACCAGCGCGCCGTCGGGCAGGGACTGCAACACCGCCTCGGCGCGCTGGCGGCGACGGACCAGCACCTGGGCGGAGGTGGACAGGCCGCGCCGCTCCGACTCGAGCTGGCGCAGGCGTCCACCAACGATGCCCAACAGTTCGTTGAGGCGCAGCACCAGCTCGTGCAGGGGGCCAGCGTGAGGCAGCACCAGGCGGGCCGGCTCACGCCGCTCCAGCAGGGCGCGCAGACCGTCGGCCAGCTCACGCAGGGGGCGCACCTCGCGGCGCAGGTAGAGGAAGAAGGCCAGCCCGGCGGCCAGCGCCACCAGCAGCGGCGCCAGCAAGGCCGGCCAGTCGGCGGGTGCCGGCCATGGCCCGGGCAGGCGGTAGGCCAGCGCCAGGCGGCCCTGCGGCAACCGGCGCTGCACGGTGAGCAGGTCGCCACGCCAGTCGATGCGGGTGGTGACGGCCGCCTGTGGCGGGGCCGCCGCGGCGTCGGCCGGCAGGCTGGCCAGCAGCAGGCCGTCCGCCGCGCGCAGCTCGGCCCAGGCGAGACGCTCGTCGCGCAGCGCCAACAGCAGGCGAGCGGGCCGCGCCTGGCTGGCCGGCAGGGCCGCCAGCAGCTCGGCGGCCTGGCGGGCGTCACAGGCCAGCGCGGCGCGGGCGCGCTGGCGCTGGCCGTGGTAGACCAGCGCACTGCACCCCAAGGCGAGCAGCACGGTGAGCGCCACGCCGCGCAGAGCGCCCCGCTCCACCTTCCATCGCCATTGACCGATAAGCTCCTGCACGGCTGTCCGCCCATCCATTGCCTGTGGTGACTCCTGTACCGGGCTTATCGGATGGGGGGCGGGCGGCTTGAGGGACGGCGGCGGGGCGCCGCCGGAAACGTGAAACCGACCCGGCGCAAGCAGCCGGGCCGGCAAGGGGATCGGGTCAGGAGAACAGGCGCTGCCACCAGCGGCGGCGGTTGCCGGCCACCGGCAGGCTGTCGCTGAGCGCCACCGGCGGCACGCGCGACAGCACCCAGCCGGGCGGCACGCGGCGGCCGCTGGAGCCGCACACGGCGCCCAGGTTGTTGGGATCGTAGATCTTGACGAAGCTCGGCTGCCGGCGGTCGTCCACATACACGATGCCGCAGTAGTCCTCGTCGTGCTCGGCGCGCAGCAGGCGGTCGATCTCGTCGATGAAGGTGGACAGCGCCTCCGGGCTGGCGGGGCGCTCGGGCACGGCCTGGCCCACGGCATACACGTACCAGCCGCCATCGTTGTGGCGGCGCAGCACGTCCCAGAAGGCGTCCAGGTCGTCCCAGCCGCGCAGGCCGTACAGCAGGCCATCGTAGGCGGCCATGAAAGGGTTCTGGTCAGTCATGGTGATTCGCTCCCAGCCAGGCCGCGCCGCGCACGCCGCTGCTGTCGCCGTGGCACGGCGGCAGCAGGCGGGTGGTGACGCAGTCGGAGAAGATGTATTCGTGCCACAGCATGGGTACGGTCTCGTACAGCCGCTGGATGTTAGACATGCCGCCACCCAGCACGATGACCTCGGGGTCGAAGAGGTTGATGACGTGCGCCAGGGCGCGCGCCATGCGTCCCTCGTAGCGGTGCAGGGTGGCGTCGGCGGCGGGGGCGCCGGCCACGGCGGCGGCCACGATCTCCGGCGGCGAGTAGTGCTCTTCGCTGTGCGAGAAATGGTCCTGGGCCATGGCCGGCCCACTCAGCCAGGTCTCGATGCAGCCCGACAGGCCGCACCAGCAACCCGGCCCTGGCAGCTCGTCGGGGCGCGGCCAGGGCAGCGGGTTGTGGCCCCACTCGCCGGCGATGCCGTTGGCGCCGTCCAGCACCCGCCCGTTCACCACCAGGCCGGCGCCGGTGCCGGTGCCAACGATGACGCCGAACACGCTGGCCGCGCCGGCGCCGGCCCCGTCGGTGGCCTCCGACAGGGCGAAGCAGTTGGCGTCGTTGCTGATGGCCACCGGCCGCCGCAGCATGTCCTCCAGGTCCTGGCGCAAGGGCCGGCCGTTGAGCCAGGTGGAGTTGGCGTTGCGCATGAGGCCGGTGGCCGGCGACAGCGAGCCGGGCAGGCCCACGCCCACCGTGCCGCGCGCGCCCAGGCGGCGCTCCGCCTCCGCCACCAGGCGGGTGATGTTCTCCAAGGTGGCCTCGTAGCGGCCCTGCGGAGTGGCCGTGCGGCGCCGCCACAGCTCGTGGCCGGCGCTGTCGAGGACGATGATCTCGGTCTTGGTGCCGCCCAGGTCGATGCCGATCTGCACGCTCATCGGCCGCGCCCCGACTGCCAGTACACCTCGCCCCGCCCGGCCTCGCGGGCCAGGATGCGCGCCGCCACGAACAGCCAGTCGGACAGGCGGTTGAGATAGGCCAGCGCCACGCCGGACACGTCCCCGCCCCCGTCCGCGGCCAGGGCCACCAAACGACGCTCGGCGCGGCGGCACACGCTGCGCGCCACGTGGCACTGGGCCGAGGCGCGCCCACCGCCGGGCAGGATGAATTCCTCGAGTGGCGGCAGGCGGGCGTTGAGGGCATCCAGCGACCGTTCCAGGGCCTCGATCCGCGCCGCGTCCAGCAGGGCGTGGCCTGGCCAGCTCAGCTCGCCGCCCAGGTCGAAGAGATCGTTCTGCACCGCGCGCAGCACACCGGCCACGTCGGCCGGCAGGGGCTCGGCCAGGAGCAGGCCGAGGTGGCTGTTGAGCTCGTCCACGGTGCCCATGGCCTCCACGCGCGGGCTGTCCTTGGCCACGCGCTGGCCGCCGGCCAGGCCGGTGGTGCCGGCATCGCCGGTGCGGGTGTAGATGCGGGTGAGACGCTTACCCATGGTGCCCCCGGATGGAAAGGCGGGAAACCGCGGTGCAGCGCGGACCGATGTGGGCGGCGGACATGGCGGAACCTTACCGAAGCACGCCGGGCTTGCCAATCGCCCGGCGCGCCGTGGCGGGGTCAGTTGCACAGGGCGGGCGGGCAGCCCGCGGCCAGCCCGTAGCCGCGCTCGTCGATGAACATGGTGCTGCCGTGGGTGGCCTGGGCGCGTCGCTTGACCTCGCGCGCGGCGCGCATGACGTCACGGTGGCTGGGGAACTTGCCCGGCTCCACCTGCACGATACCCATGGACAGGGCCAGCAGCGGGTGGAACACAGGCCGTCCCAGGCGATCATGGCTGTCGATGCCGCCGGCGGCGCGGTGCGCCTCGGAATAGAAGGCCGGCACCAGGGCGTCGCAGTCGCGCTCGATGGCCTCGCAGCGCTCGAACCAGTCACTGCTCTGGAACACGATGGCGAAATTGTCGCCACCGATGTGGGCCAGGAAATCCTGTCCGGTGTCCAGGTGACGGCGGAACAGGTCGGCCATGGCCAGCAGCACCTCGTCGCCGCGCTCGTAGCCATAGTGGTCGTTGTAGGGCTGGAAGCCATCGATGTCGATGCAGGCCACCACAAACAGGCGCCCCTGCTGCATGAGGGCGCGCACGTGCTCGTCCACCGGCACCTGGCCCGGCAGGCGGGTGAGCGGATCGGCATAGCGCCAGGCCTGCCAGGTCAGGCCGGCCAGGGCATGGAACAGGTCCTCCAGCCGCACGCGCCCGGCATAGGCGCCGCGCCGGTCCACCAACAGAAGGTCGTCCTCCAGCGGTGCCATGGCGCCCTGCTGGATGAGTTCGCCCAGGCGGCGCGCGTCGCCCTCGGCCGGGAGCAGCAGGCGGGCCGGACGCATCAGGTCGCTCGCGCAGGCCTTGTCGCTGGTGAACAGGTCGCGGCTGTCCACCACGCCCAGCACGCGGCCCGCCTCCACCACCGGCAGCACGCGCCCGCCCTCCGGGCCGGCCGCGTGGCGGCGCAACTCGGCCACGGTGGCCTCCGGCCGCACGAAAAAATGGTCACACACCAGGCCGGCCAGCCGGTCGGCGCTGACCGGTGTGCTGGCCAGGCGGGCCGGGCCCTCCAGCACCGGCACGCGCGGCGGCACGGAGTGGGCCGGCCAGGCGGAGGCCGGCGCCAGCCAGTCGCCCTGCATGAGGCCCACACCCAGCTCGCCGTAGGCCTCGAAACAGCGCCCGTCGCCCACGCCGGTGGCCAGCACGCGGGCATCCAGCGAACCGGCCAGCGTCAGGGCCTCCTCCACCCGGCGGCGGCGGCGCATGTCGCGCGTCAGGTCGCGCCCCAGCCAGGGGGGCAGACGCAGGAAGGCGGGCCGCAGCGTACGCAACCGGGTGGCGTCGGCGGGGAAATCCAGCGCCAGGCGCAGGCCCAGCAGGCGCGCCTGCTGGGCCAGGGTACCGGCCAGGGCGTCACCATCGCCACACAACACCAGCCGCTCGGGGTCGATGGCGCTGGCGGCGCAGGCGTCCAGCAGGGGCTGCAGGCAGGCCTCGCCCCGGCGCATGACGGCCGGCGGCAGGGGCAGGAACAGGTCGCCGGCCAGCTCGCGACGGCGCACGTCCAGCAGGGTGCGGCGCAGCAGGGACGCCAGCTCGGGCGGGTCGGCGGGGACACCCTCGATGAGGCGGCCATCGCCGGTCCAGGTCTCCACGTACAGGGCGTGGCCAGGCACATGCCAGCCACGGGTATCGACGACGGGCTGAAAGGCGGTGGTCGGATCGGGGAGATCCGAGGCGGCGGGGGTTACGGCACGGATATGATTCTTGTTGGTCATGTAGGCCCTCGGCTCGATCCGCTCATTGTGCCTCATCCGCCCGGCGGGGGCTGGCACGCGGATCGCAAAAATCACACCGGTCGTTGGTCAGCCGGCCAGCACCCAGGTGCCCAGCACACGCCAGTGTCGCGGCGTCGGCCCGCCGGCCACCAGCCGCAGCCGGTCCAGCACCAGCCGCCGCGGCAGCGACCAGGCCCGCAGCGCCCGGCGCGCCGCCGGCAACCGCCGGGGCGGGATGCCATAGGCCAGCGACAGGTGCGGGAACCAGTCCGCCGCAGCGGGCACGCCCAGCAGACGGGCCACGCACTGGCGCAGTGCCGCCAGTGCCGGATTGGACGCCACAGGCAACAGCAGGTTCTGGTAGTAGCTGCGACCCATGGCGGGTGGCCCCAGCGTCACCGTGATGGCCGGCCAGGTGGCGGCGCGCAGCGCCAGCCGTCGGCGCAGCGCGCGCGGATCCCCGGACACCCGTCCCAGGAGTGTGACGTGGGGAGCAAAACAGGGCGTGCCGTGCCGCCGCGCCAGCCACGCGACGGCCCCTTGCAGGCGGCGGTCGGCCCGTGCCTCCGGCAGCAGCCACAGGTGACAGACAGGCATGGGATCCTCCCGATTTGCGGGGCAC
>JALVPS010000278.1 GCA_027031685.1 Gammaproteobacteria bacterium
CTCCGGCACCTCCACGCCGGCGCCGGGCGCCAGCGTGGCCACCCCCTCGGGCGGCACGTGGCCGGGGCGGAAGGTCTCGAAGGCCGTGTGCACCGTACCAGTGGTGGCGCGCAGGCCGGTGTCGGCGTCGATCTTGACCGTCACCATGCCCGGCGGCTTGAGCCAGGGCCGCTCCGGGCTGTCCTCCAGCGCCACGCGCATGTAGTCGATCCACACCGGCAGTGCCAGGTGGCCACCCGTCTCCTTGCGGCCCAACGGACTCAGCTTGTCGAAACCCACCCAGACCACACTCACGATGTCGTGGTTGAAACCGCTGAACCAGGCGTCACGCTGCTCGTTGGTGGTGCCGGTCTTGCCGGCCAGGTCGCTGCGCTTGAGCGCCCTGGCGCGGGTGGCGGTGCCCATGCGGATCACATCACGCATCATGCTCACCATCTGGTAGTTCACCTGCGGATCGAGCACCCGCGGCGCCGGCCTGCCCAGCCGCTTGCCGGGCACCTCGGCCGCCTCGGGCCGGATGGTGAGCAGCTCCGGGGTGACCAGCTCGTCACAAGGCGCCTGGCAGGCCACCAGCGGCACATGGCGGTAGATCACCTTACCGTCGCGGTCGCGGATCTCACGGATCAGGTACGGCTCGACGCGGTAGCCGCCGTTGGCGAAGGTGGCATAGGCGGTGGCCAGCTCCAGAGGCGTGACGCTGCCCGTGCCCAGCGCCAGCGACAGGTTGGGCGGCAGGGCGCGCTCGGCGAAGCCGAACTTGCGCAGCTGGCGCAAGGTGTAGCTCAGACCCACCCGCGCCAACAGGCGGATGGACACCAGGTTGCGCGACTTGGCCAGCGCCACGCGCAGGCGGGTGGGACCGTAGAAACGGCCGGAGTAGTTCTCGGGCCGCCACAGCTTGCGCGTGCCGCCGACCAGGTTTTCGTGCACCACCGGCGCGTCGTTGAACACCGTGGCCGGGGTGAGCCCCTTGTTAAGGGCCGCCGCATACACGAAGGGCTTGAAACTGGAACCGGGCTGGCGCAGGGCCTGGGTGGCGCGGTTGAAGCGGCTCAGGAAGTAGTCGAAGCCGCCCACCAGGGCGGTAATGGCCCCGTCCCGCGGCGCCAGCGACACCAGCGCGCCGCCCACCGCCGGCAGCTGCGCCAGGCGCCAGCGCGGCGCGCCCCCCGCCTCGTCCGGCTCGGCCTGCAGGCGGATCACGTCACCCGCCTTGACCACCTGATCCACCCGCTGCGGCCGCTTGCCACGGTGATCCTGGTCGATGTAGCGGCGCGCCCAACGCACCGCCGCCAGGTCCAGGGTCACCGTCCGGCCGCCGCGCAGGTACACCGTGGCACTGTCCGGCCCGGCCGCCAGCACCAGCCCGGCGCGCAGCCCGCCATAGGTGGGATAGTCGGCCAGCAGCGCGTCGCGGCGCGCATCGCTCAGGGCGGCGGGGTCGTCCACATGACCCTCCGGCCCGCGGTAGCCGTGCCGCCGGTCGTAGTCGATGAGGTGCTTGCGCAGGGCGGCCACGGCGGCACGCTGGTTGCGGGGCACGATGGTGGTGGTCACCTGCAGGCCGGAGGAATAGATGGCCTCGCCGTACTGGCGGTACAGCCGGGCGCGCACCATCTCCGCCGCGTAGGCCGCCTCCAGGGCCGGCCTGGGCGTGTGCAGCGCGGCGGTGAGCGGGGCCTGCTGGGCGGCCTGGTGTTCCGCCTCGTCGATGAAACCCAGCTCGGCCATGCGGCGCAGCACGTAGTTGCGGCGCAGCCGTGCCCGCTCCGGGTTGGCCAGCGGATTGAAGCGCGACGGCGCCTTGTACAGCCCGGCGAGCATGGCCAGCTGCGGCAGGCTGAGCTGGTCGAGATCCTTGCCGTAGTAGGTCTGCGCCGCCGCGCCCACCCCGTAGGCGCGGTTGCCCATGTAGTTCTGGTTCAGGTAGAGGGTGAGGATCTCGTCCTTGCCGAGGGTCTTCTCGATCTCCAGCGCCAGGAAGATCTCGCGCAGCTTGCGCCAGAAGGTGCGCTCGCGGTCGAGAAAGAAGTTGCGTGCCACCTGCATGGTGATGGTGCTGCCGCCCTGGCTCACCACGTGGCTCTGCGCCAGATGCAGCGCGGCGCGCAGCAGACCCTGGTAGTCCACGCCCGGATGCTCGTAGAAGCGGTCGTCCTCGGCGGCGATCACCGCCTGGCGCAGGCGCAGCGGAATCTGCTCGAGCGTCAGCGGAATGCGCCGCTTCTCACCGAACTCCGCCAGCAGCGAGCCGTCGCTCGCATAGACGCGCAGCGGGACGTGGTACTGTACCTTGCGGATCTGGTCCACGTCCGGCAGGCCCGGCAACACATACAGCGTCACACCGGCCGCCGCCAGCACCAAAACGAGCGCAAGGCTTGCGAGCAAGATCAAGATCCCGCGTAGAAGTCGAGCCAAGACGGTCATTAATGGGAGTACATCAAATATCGGCGGGTGGCTTGTTGCTAGCTTATGCCGGACTAGCTTATGCCGAACATGTGCGCATTACAAAGCCGGCACCGCCGGAGATGTGAGCCACTTCTGGTATGTGCGCTGGCAATTCTATATGGTTGCGCCTACCATTTGACAAGTAACGACATGTTTGGCTGCTAAGCAGTTAATGTTTGAGGGATTTTCGTGTTTTCACTGGGACGTAAGAAACAGCCGCTGCTGGGTATCGACATCACCTCGACGGCGGTCAAGCTGATCGAGCTGGGGCGCAGCGGCAATCGCTACCGGGTCGAGTGCTACGGCGTGGAGCCCCTGCCCACCAACGCCGTCATCGAGAAGAACATCTCCGATGTCGAGGCCGTGGCCAACGCCCTGAGCAAGGCGCTCAAGCGCAGCGGCAGCAAGGCCCGGCGCTGTGCGCTGGCAGTGCCTGCCGCGGCGGCCATCTCCAAGATCATCACCATGCCCGCCAACCTCTCCGAGGAAGAGATGGAGGGCCAGATCCAGCTGGAGGCCGACCAATACATCCCCTATTCGGTGGACGAAGTCAACCTCGACTTCGAAATCATCGGCCCCTCGGCCACCAACCCGGATGCGGTGGACGTGCTGCTGGCCGCCTCCCGCAAGGAGATCGTGGAGACGCGCAGCTCCATCGCCGAGATGGCCGGCCTCACCCCGGTGGTGATGGACATCGAGTCCTTCGCCACCCTGAACGCCTACGAGCAGCTCATCGCCACCCACCCGGCCGCCAACGACGAGCGCGTGGTGGCCATCGTGGACGTGGGCGCCACCATGACCAGCATCAACGTGGTGCAGGGCGGCCAGCTGCTCTACACCCGCGAGCAGCCCTTCGGCGGCCGCCTGCTCACCGAGGAGATCATGCGCCGCTATGGCCTGTCCTACGCCGAGGCCGGCCTGGCCAAGAAGGAGGGTGGCCTGCCCGACAACTACGTGCCGGAGATCCTCAATCCCTTCAAGGACACCATGGCCCAGCAGGTGCACCGGCTGCTGCAGTTCTTCTTCGCCGCCAGCCAGCACGACGAGGTGCACGAAATCGTGCTGGCCGGCGGCTGCGCCGCCATCCCCGGCATGGACGAGCTGATCGAGCAGCGTACCCACTACAAGACCATCATTGCCAACCCCTTCAGCCGCATGAGCTTCGCGCCGCGCATCAACCAGCAGAAGCTGGGCAACGACGCGCCCACCATGCTCATCGCCGCGGGCCTGGCCCTGAGGAGCTTCGACTGATGGCACGTATCAACCTGTTGCCGTGGCGCGAGCGCGAGCGGGCCGAAAAGCAGCGCGAATTCCTGACCCTGCTCGGTTTCGTGGCCATCTTCGGCGTGCTGCTGGTGTTCGCCGCGCACGTGCTGGTCAACAACCGCATCTCTGCCCAGGAGGCACGCAACGACTTCCTGCGCGACGAGATCCGCAAGGTGGACCGGCGCATCCGCGAGATCAAGGAGCTGGAGAAGACCAAGCGCGCCCTGCTGGACCGCATGGAAATCATACAACGCCTGCAACGCAGCCGGCCGGAGGTGGTACACCTGTTCGACGAGCTGGTGAAGACCCTGCCGGAGGGCATGTACCTGACCAAGGTGCAGCAGACCGGCGACCGGCTGCTCATCGAGGGCAAGGCCGAATCTGACGCGCGCGTCTCCACCTACATGCGCAACCTGGAGGGCTCGTCCTGGTTCAGGGCGCCGCGCCTGCGCGTGATCGAGACGCGCGAGGAGCGCGACCAGAACCCGCACCAGGATCTGCGCAGCTTCTCACTGGAAGTGCAGATGGAACACCCGGGCGCGCCGGACGACAGCGAGCCGAAGAAGGAATGACGCCATGGATCTCGCCGAACTGCGCAACTACGACATCAGCGACCTGAGCCGGCTGGGCACGGCGCCGCCGGCGGTCAAGGCCTTGGTGGCCGGCCTGCTGCTGCTGGCCATCCTGGGGGCCGGCTACTACTTCCACGTGCGCCACCAGCTGGAGGCGCTGCACGACGTGCAGGCCGAGGAGGCACGTCTCAAGGCCCGCTTCGAGAAGAAATACCAGCAGGCCGCCAACCTGGAGGCCTACAAGGCCCAACTGGCCGAAATGCAGCGCGAGTTCGGCGCCATGCTGCGCCAGCTGCCCAGCGAGACGGAGATCCCGGGCGTGATCCTGGATGTGTCGCAGACCGGCCTGGCCAGCGGCCTCAAGATCCTGCTGTTCAAGCCGCAGGAGGAGATCGACAAGGGCTTCTATACCGAAAAGCCGATCAAGATCATGGTGCGCGGCACCTTCGACCAGATGGCCCGCTTCTCCAGCGGCATTGCCGCCCTGCCGCGCATCGTGACCCTGCACGACATCACCCTGATCCCTGACAAGGACAGCAAGGAGCTGACCATGGAGGTCACCGCCAAGACCTACCGCTACAAGGCGGACGACGACCGGGAGGCCGAGCAGGCCCTCCGCCACAAGCGACGCAAGGGAAGGAGAGACCGTGACGAGTGAGCGACAGCGGCGCGTCCTGGCGCCCCTGGCCGTGCTGGGCCTGACCGCCCTGCTGGCCGGCTGCGGCAGCGACAGCGAGGATCTGCGAGCCTACGTGGAATCGGTCAAGCAGCAGCCAGCGGGCGATATCCCGCCCCTGCCACAGGTGAAGGCCTACGAGCCCTTCGAGTATCCGGGACACCGGCGCGATCCGTTCGACGCCAGCGTGGTGGCGCACCAGTTGCTGCCCCAGAAGAAAGGGGGCGGCGGGGTGCACATCGACCCCAACCGGCCGCGCGAGTATCTGGAACGCTTCCCGCTGGACAGCCTCAAGATGGTCGGCACCCTGCAGCAGAAGGGACAGCTGTGGGCGCTGATCCGCACCCCGGACGGGACGGTCCAGCGGGTGGGGGTAGGCAACTACCTGGGCCAGAACCACGGCCGCATCAAACGCATCACGGAAACCAGCGTGGAACTGGTGGAGATCGTGCCGGACGGTTTCGGCGGCTACATGGAGCGGCCTGCGCGCATTGCCCTGAGCAAGCCCTAGGCCAAAGTATGCAAATCGGGAAAATCTAGGTATAAGACCATGGACATGCACCATAAGAACATGAACGAGCGGGTGGGCCGAGCGGGTCTGGGATGGCTGATGCTGGCGGCCCTGCTCCTGCTGCAGGGGACGGCCTGGGGAGCTGCCCGCCATGTGCTGCGTGCCATCGATTTCCAGCGCCTGGCCGGCGACGAGGTGCGCATCGTGCTCGATTTCGACGGCCCGGCGCCCGAGCCACTCAGCTTCGTCATCGCCAATCCGCCGCGCCTGGCGCTGGACTTTCCCGACACGCGCAACACCCTCACCAAGCGCTTTCTGCGCGTGGAGGCCGGCGCCGCGCAGAGCATCAACACCGCCCAGTCGCGCGACCGCACGCGGGTGGTGGTGAACCTGGCGCGCATGGTGCCCTACCAGATCAAGACCGATGGCAACCAGGTGGTGGTGGTGCTCTCCCCCGGCCAGGCGCGGACCCTGCCGGTCAGCGAGGAGGTCACTGCGCCGGCCACCATTCCCACGCGGGCACCGGCCACCGGCAGCCTGGTGGCCGAGCGACGCGTGACGCGCATCGACTTCCGGCGCGGCCCGGACGGCTCCGGGCGCGTGCTGATCCAGCTGTCCGATCCCAACATCCCGGTGGACATCCGCCAGCAGGGCTCGCGCGTGATCGTGGACCTGGACGGCGCCGCCATCCCGCCCTCCCTGCAACGGCGCATGGACGTGACCGACTTCGCCACGCCGGTGGAGACCATCGACGCCCGCAGCGAGGGCGGCCGGAGCCAGATCCTCATCCGGGCGCACGGCAACTTCAGCCAGCTCGGCTACCAGACCGGCGACACCTACACGGTGGAGGTGCGGCCGGTGTCCGAGGCGCGCAAGGCGGCCGAGCGCAAGAAGAAGGTCAGCTACCAGGGCGAGCGCCTGTCGCTCAATTTCCAGGACATCGAGGTGCGCTCGGTGCTGCAGCTCATCGCCGACTTCACGGGCCTGAACATCGTGGTCAGCGACGACGTCACCGGCAGTCTCACCCTGCGCCTCAAGAACGTGCCCTGGGACCAGGCGCTGGACATCATCATGAAGACCAAGGGCCTGGCCATGCGCCGCCAGGGCAACGTGCTGTTCATCGACAAGGCGGAGAACATCGCCGCCCGCGAGAAGCGCGAGCTGCAGGACCAGCAGGCCGTTGAGGAGCTGGCGCCGCTGCGCACCGAGATCATCACCCTCAACTATGCCGACGCGGCGGAGATGGCCAAGCTCATCAAGTCCGGCGGAGGCGGCGCCCAGTCGCTGCTGTCCAAGCGCGGCAGCGTGACCCTGGACCGGCGCACCAACACCCTGCTGGTGCAGGACACGCCGCGCAAGCTGGAGGAGATCCGCAACCTGATCAAGAAGCTGGACGTGCCGGTGCGGCAGGTGATGATCGAGTCGCGCATCGTCACCGCCAGCGAGCAGTTCACCCGCGAGCTGGGCGTGTCGTTCACCGCCGCCAACACCGACCAGTCGGACGACCAGACCATTACCAGCGACCTCAAGGTGGACCTGCCGGCCACCAACCCGGCCGGCTCGCTGGGCATCACGCTGGCCAAGATCCCGCTCGGCGCCAAGCTGGACCTGGAGCTGTCGGCGGCGGAGATCGAGAGCCGCGCCGAGATCGTGGCCAGCCCGCGCATCATCACCTCCAACAAGACCACCGCGCGCATCGAGCAGGGCGTGGAGATTCCTTACGAGGAGGCCACCTCCAGCGGCGCCACCAACATCGCCTTCAAGAAGGCCGTGCTGAGCCTGGAGGTGACGCCGCACATCACCCGCGACGAGCGCATCAACATGAAGCTGGTGGTCAACCGCGACAGCGTGGGCGAGGTGTTCAACAACGTGCCGAGCATCGACACGCGCGAGGTGCAGACCCAGGTGCTGGTGGACAACGGCCAGACCATCGTGCTGGGCGGCATCTTCGAGGAAAACGTCACGCGCAGCAACCGCAAGGTGCCCTTTTTCGGCGACCTGCCCGGCCTGGGCCACCTGTTCCGCACCGACAGCAAGCGCACCGACAAGAAGGAGCTGCTCATCTTCGTCACCCCCAAGATCATCGACGAGCACCTCAACCCGGCGCGCTGAGCCGGCGCGGGCGCGCCTTGGGACCGGGCGGCATTGCGGTTAGACTGCGCCCTTCGGCCGGCGCCACGCGCGCCGGCACCGCCGTGCCAGAGACGCCATGCAACGACTGTTCCTGGTCGGCCCCATGGGGGCCGGCAAGACCACCCTCGGCAAGCTTGTGGCCCAGGAGTTGGACTTCGAGTTCCTCGACTCCGACCAGGTCATCGAGGCGCGCACCGGGGTGGACATCCCCACCATCTTCGACTTCGAGGGCGAGCAGGGCTTTCGCGACCGCGAGGCGCGCGTCATCGACGAGCTGACCCGGCGCGAGCGCATCGTGCTGGCCACCGGCGGCGGCGCCGTGCTGCGGCCCGAGAACCGCGAGCGCCTGCGCGCGCGCGGCTTCGTGGTGTATCTCAAGGTGAGCCTGGCGCGCCAGCTGGAACGCACCGCGCGCGACCGCAACCGCCCCCTGCTGCAGACCGCCGACCCGGCCGCCACCCTGCGCCGCCTGGCCGAGGAGCGCGAGCCGCTCTACCAGAGCGTGGCCGACGTGACCATCGACACCAGCCACCTGCGCGCCCGCGCCCTCAAGCAGCACATCCTGGCCGCCTGGCGCGAGCACGTGGCGGCGCGGCCCTGAGCGCGGTTCAGTCGCACCGGCAAATCCTTTACGATGCCCGCCATGGAAACCCTGCACGTCGAGCTGGGGGAGCGCAGCTACCCCATCTACATCGGCAGCGGCCTGCTGGCCGAGCCGGAGCTGATCACCCGCCACATCCGCGGCCGCGCGGCCATGGTGGTGAGCAACGAGACGGTGGCGCCGCTCTACCTGAAGCCGGTGCTGGACGCCCTGGGCGGCTACAAGGCGGGCGAGACCATCCTGCCCGACGGCGAGATCTACAAGAATCTCGACACCCTCAACGTCATCTACACGCGCCTGCTGGAGCGGCACTTCGACCGCCGCGCCACCCTGCTGGCGCTGGGCGGCGGCGTGGTGGGCGACATGACCGGCTTCGCCGCCGCCACCTACCAACGCGGCGTGGACTTCATCCAGATCCCCACCACCCTGCTGGCGCAGGTGGACTCCTCGGTGGGCGGCAAGACGGGCGTCAACCACCCGCTGGGCAAGAACATGATCGGCGCCTTCCACCAGCCACGCGCGGTGATCATCGACACGCGCACCCTGGACACGCTGGAGGACCGCCAGCTGTCGGCCGGGCTGGCCGAGGTGATCAAGTACGGCCTCATCGACGACGCCGAGTTCTTCGCCTGGCTGGAGGCGCGCCTGGACGAGCTGCTGGCGCGCGAGCCGGCCGCCCTGGCGCACGCCATCCGCCGCTCCTGCGCCGACAAGGCGCGCGTGGTGGCCGCCGACGAGCGGGAACAGGGGCGGCGCGCCCTGCTCAACCTGGGCCACACCTTCGGCCACGCCATCGAGACCCACACCGGCTACGACACCTGGCTGCACGGCGAGGCGGTGGCGGCCGGCATGGTACTGGCGGCCGAGCTGTCGGCGCGCCTGGGCTGGCTGGCGACGGACGCGGTGGCGCGCATCCGCACCCTGCTGCAGCGCGCCCGCCTGCCGGTAGAGCCGCCGCCGCACATGGGCACGGCCGACTTCCTGCAGCACATGGCGGTGGACAAGAAGGTGATCGACGGCCGGCTGCGCCTGGTGCTGCTGCGCGGCATCGGCCAGGCGGTGGTCACCGACGACTTCGACCCGGCCGTCCTGCGCGACACCCTGGAAGCGCTCACGGCGGACGCCACGGCCTGAGCGCCGCCGGCGGAATTTGATCACATTCCGCCGCCTACCTATACTGATCCCCCTTTTGTCGGACAGCCGTGGCCGGCGCGGCCCGACACGGAATTCCGTTCAACCGACCGATATCCGCCGCCCTCCCCCGGCGGCCCCGCGGAGTGCATCCCATGCCAGTCAACGTACCGCCCACGGGCCTGTACCGCCCCGAATTCGAACGCGACAACTGCGGCTTCGGCCTCATCGCCCACATGGACGACGAGCCCAGCCATGCGCTGGTGATGACCGCCATCCAGGCCCTCATGCGACTCACCCACCGCGGGGCCATCGCCGCCGACGGCAAGACGGGCGACGGCTGCGGCCTGCTGCTGAAGAAGCCGGACGCCTTCCTGCGCGCCGTGGCCGAGGAGGCGGGCATCACCCTGGACGAGAACTACGCCGTGGGCATGGTATTCCTGTCGCAGGACGAGGCCAGACGCGCCCGCGCCCAGCGCACCCTGGGCGAGCAGCTGGCGGCGGTGGGCCTCACCGTAGCCGGCTGGCGCGAAGTGCCGGTGAACCCGGACGCCCTGGGCGAGCAGGCACGCGCCACCCTGCCCGTGTTCCGCCAGGTATTCGTCAACGCGCCGGTGGCCATGGCGCCGGAGACGCTGGAACGGCAGCTGTTCGTGGCCCGCCGCCGCACGGAGAACGCCCTCGCCGGCGACGACGACGCCTTCTACATCCCCAGCCTGTCGGGGCGGCTGCTGTCGTACAAGGGCCTGGTCATGCCCGAGTACCTGCCGGTGTTCTACCCGGACCTGAACGACGAGCGCCTGACCAGCTCCATCTGCGTGTTCCACCAGCGCTTCTCCACCAATACCTGGCCGCAGTGGCGCCTGGCGCAGCCGTTCCGCTTCCTGGCCCACAATGGCGAGATCAACACCATCCGCGGTAACCGCAACTGGGCCAACGCGCGCGCCTACAAGTTCCAGTCCCCGCACCTGCCGGCCCTGTCCGAGCTGCTGCCGCTGGTGTCCATGGACGGCTCCGATTCGGCCAGCCTGGACAACATGCTGGAGGTGATGCTGGCCGGCGGCATGGACATCTTCCGCGCCATGAAGCTGCTCATTCCGCCCGCCTGGCAGAACATCAAGCACATGGACCCGGACCTGCGCGCCTTCTACGACTACCACTCCATGCACATGGAACCGTGGGACGGGCCGGCCGGCATCGTGCTCACCGACGGGCGCCACGCCGCCTGCGTGCTGGACCGCAACGGCCTGCGCCCGGCGCGCTGGGTGATCACCCGCGACCGCATCATCACCCTGGCCTCGGAGATCGGCGTGTACGACTACGCGCCGGAGGACGTGGTGGCCAAGGGCCGCCTCAAGCCGGGCCAGATGATCGCCGCCGACACGCAGACGGGCCGCCTGCTCATGCCGGACGAGATCGACCGCATGCTGGCCGGCCGCCAGCCCTACCGCGAGTGGCTCGACCAGCACTCCCACCACCTGGTCACGCCGCCGGCGCAGGACGTGCTCACCAGCGAGCCCATGGACGTCGACACGCTGAACGTCTACGAAAAGATGTTCAACGTGACCTTCGAGGAGCGCGACCAGATCCTGCGCCCGCTGGCCGAGGCCGGGCAGGAGGCGGTGGGCTCCATGGGCGACGACACGCCCTTCCCCGTGCTGTCGCGCCAGGTGCGCTCGCTGTACGACAACTTCCGCCAGCAGTTCGCGCAGGTCACCAACCCGCCCATCGACCCGCTGCGCGAGAGCATCGTCATGTCCCTGGAGACCTGCCTGGGACCGGAGCTGAACCTGTTCGTGGAGTCGCCCGAGCACGCCCGGCGCGAGACCATCAGCTCGCCCGTGCTGGGCGAGAGCAAGTTCCGCCAGATCCTCAGCCTGCCGGGTGACGACTACAAGCACTGCGTCATCGACCTCTCCTACCCGGAGGACGGCACGCTGGAGGCCGCCGTGCGCGACATCGCCGCCCAGGCCGTGCAGGCGGTGCGCGACGGCTGCGTGATCGTGGTGCTGTCCGACCGCCGCCTGGCGCCGGACCGCCTGCCGGTGCACGCCCTGCTGGCCACCGGCGCCGTGCACCACGCCCTCATCCGCGAGGGCCTGCGCTGCGACGCCAACATCGTGGTGGAGACGGGCACCGCGCGCGACCCGCACCACTTTGCGGTGCTCATCGGCTACGGCGCCACCGCCGTCTACCCCTACCTGGCCTACGAGTCGCTGCAGGGCATGATCCGCAGCGGCGAGATCAGCGAGCGCGACGCCGCCGAGCTGGGCCGCCGCTACCGCAAGGGCATCAACAAGGGGCTGTACAAGATCACCTCCAAGATGGGCATCTCCACCATCGCCAGCTACCGCGGCGCGCAGCTGTTCGAGATCGTCGGCCTGCACGACGAGGTGGTGGACCTGTGCTTCAAGGACACCACCAGCCGCGTGCAGGGCATCCGCTTCACCGACCTGGAGGAGGACCAGCGGCGCCTGGCGCGCTTCGCCTGGAACCCGCGCAAGCCGCCCCTGCAGGGCGGCCTGCTCAAGTACGTGCACGGCGGCGAGTACCACGCCTACAACCCCGACGTGATCCAGGCCCTGCACAAGGCGGTCAAGTCCGGCGACTACGCCGACTACCAGGCCTTCGCCAGGCTGGTGAACGAGCGTCCGGTGACCGTGCTGCGCGATCTGCTGCGCCTGCGCGAGGACACGACGCCCGTGCCGCTGGAGGAGGTGGAGCCCATCTCGGAGATCGTCAAGCGCTTCGACACTGCCGCCATGTCGCTGGGCGCCCTGTCGCCCGAGGCGCACGAGGCCCTGGCCATCGCCATGAACCGCCTCGGCGGGCGCTCCAACTCCGGCGAGGGCGGCGAGGACCCGGCCCGCTACGGCACGGAGAAGGTGTCCAAGATCAAGCAGGTGGCCTCGGGCCGCTTCGGCGTCACACCCCACTACCTGGTCAACGCCGAGGTGCTGCAGATCAAGATCGCCCAGGGCGCCAAGCCCGGCGAGGGCGGCCAGCTGCCCGGCCACAAGGTGAACGAGATGATCGCCCGCCTGCGCTACTCCAACCCGGGCGTGGCGCTCATCTCGCCGCCGCCGCACCACGACATCTACTCCATCGAGGACCTGGCGCAGCTCATCTTCGACCTCAAGCAGGTCAACCCGGACGCGCTGGTGTCGGTCAAGCTGGTGTCCGAGGCCGGCGTGGGCACCATCGCCGCCGGCGTGGCCAAGGCCTATGCCGACCTGATCACCATTTCCGGCTACGACGGCGGCACCGGCGCCAGCCCGCTCACCTCGGTCAAGTACGCTGGCGGGCCCTGGGAGCTGGGCCTGACCGAGACGCACCAGGCGCTGCGCGCCAACAACCTGCGCGACAAGGTGCGCCTGCAGACCGACGGCGGCCTCAAGACCGGCCTGGACGTGGTCAAGGCGGCCATCCTGGGCGCCGAGAGCTTCGGCTTCGGCACCGGCCCCATGGTGGCGCTGGGCTGCAAGTACCTGCGCATCTGCCACCTCAACAACTGCGCCACCGGCGTGGCCACCCAGCACGAGATCCTGCGCCGCGACCATTTCATCGGCCTGCCGGAGATGGTGGAGAACTACTTCCGCTTCGTGGCCACCGAGGTGCGCGAGCTGATGGCCCGCCTGGGCGTGCGCCGCCTCACCGACCTCATCGGCCGCACCGACCTGCTGGAGGTGCTGCCCGGCGACACGCCCAAGCAGCGCAGCCTGGACCTGTCGGCCATCGTCAGCGACGGCGGCGTGGACCCGGCCAAGCCGCAGTTCTGCGTGGCGCCCCACAACGAGCCCTTCGACAAGGGCGAGCTGGCCGAGCGGATGGTGGCCGACATGCTGCCGGCCATCGAGCGGCGCAGCGGCGGCGAGTTCTTCTACGAGGTGCGCAACACGCACCGCTCCATCGGTGCGCGCATCTCCGGCGAGATCGCCCGCCGCTATGGCAACTACGGCATGAGCGACGCGCCCCTGCGCGTGCAGCTCACCGGCACCGCCGGGCAGAGCTTCGGCGTGTGGAACGCCGGCGGCCTGCACCTGTACCTGGAGGGGGACGCCAACGACTACGTGGGCAAGGGCATGGCGGCCGGCAAGATCGTCATCTACCCGCCGCGCAACAGCAGCTTCAAGGGCCACACCACCACCATCATCGGCAACACCTGCCTGTACGGCGCCACCGGCGGCAAGCTGTTCGCCGCCGGCACGGCCGGCGAGCGCTTCGGCGTGCGCAACTCGGGGGCCGTGGCCGTGGTGGAGGGCTGCGGCGACCACGGCTGCGAGTACATGACCGGCGGCGTGGTCGTGGTGCTCGGCCCCACCGGCGTGAACTTCGGCGCCGGCATGACCGGCGGCTTCAGCCTGGTGCTGGACCTGCACAACCAGTTCGTGGACCGCATCAACGAGGAGCTGATCGACATCTACCGCATCGACACCGAGGACATGGACTCGCACCGCGCCTACCTGCAGGCGCTGCTGGCGGAATACCAGCGCGACACCGGCAGCCCCTGGGCGCGCGAGATCCTGGACGACTTCAGCGCCTTTGTGCCCTACTTCTGGCTGGCCAAGCCCAAGGCCGCCGAGCTGGCCAGCCTCATCGAGGACCTGCGCGAGCAGGCCGCCTGACCGCGAGCGGCCGGGCCCGGCCCGGCCGCTCCCCCACCCCTGTCCCCTATACACATCTCCGAGCCCACGAGA
>JALVPS010000279.1 GCA_027031685.1 Gammaproteobacteria bacterium
CATCGGCCTGCTGCGTCCAGGCGGTCACCGTGGCCTCGTTGGCCGGCTGCCCCACGTGGCCGCCGAAATAGGGGGCGATGGCCAGGCTGTCCACGAGCGATCCGCAGGCGGTGCCGTTGTGCGGGTTACGCGCATCGTCCCGCCACAGGGTGCAGTCCATGAGCGCGCCGCGGGTGAGGCCCGGGTTGTCGTTGTGCGCCCCCATGACGCAGTCCACCCGGCCGGCATGGCCGCCCCACTCGGCGCGCCACAGGGCGCAGATCTCCACTGTGCGCCTGGCGTGCCAGTTCATGCGCGCGTCGTAGGGGTTGGCGGCGGGCCACTGCTGCAGGCCACGCGCCTCCACCAGGGCACCGGTGGCGAATTGGCTGTTCCAGTGCTCGTTGCCGTACTCCACATGGGCGGTGAGGGCCGGGTCGAGGTGGTCGCGCACGAAGCGCGCGAACTGGCGCACGTAGTCGTCGCTGGCGTGCACCGGCATGCTGAACCACGGCTCGGCGCCCAGGATGTTGGCCAGCTCCACCATGACCTCCACCGGCGCGCCGCGCTTCTCGCCGCTGCCCCAGCGGGCGTCGGCGCGGGTGGCGCGGTCGGCCCACTCGAATGCCGGCAGGGCCAGCAGGTCGGCGTAGGTGTAGGGCCAGGTCACCGGCAGGTGGTTGGTGTGCTGCCAGTCCATGAAGCGCAGCGTGGCAAAGCGACGCAGGTCGCGCAGGAAGTCGGGGTGGAAGGTGATCAGGTGGCGCAGCGAGTCGAAGCTGCGATAATTGCCCTGGCAGGTGCTGGCGTCGCGGTGCCAGGTGAAGAAATCACCGTTGCAGATGCCGCCCGGCCAGATGACCTGGATGTTGCGCAGGTAGTCGCCGGTGCCTTGCGGGTCGGTGGCGGTGATGCTGATGTCCACCAGCCGCGACGGGTCGATGCGCACCACATCACAGTGGGTGCCGCAGCTGCCCATCTTCTGCGCGCCAAAAAAGTATTCCAGCGTGCCCTCGCCCTCCCAGTGCACGTGGAAGTCGCCGGGCGGCGGGGCCGTGGCGCTGCTGCCGACACCGAACAGCAGGTAGGAGACGCGGTCGAAGATGGCCATGCCGCCGTCCTTCGGCCGCAGCGAGCGGGGCCAGCCGTGGGCGTCGAAGTCCACCCGGTCCAGCTCGCCGGTATCCCAGATGATGGTGGTCTGGGTGATCACATTGGCGCGCTTCATCTCGTCGATGAGCGGCCAGTCGGTGGCCGTGCGGTTCAGCCACGGCAGGTTGATGCCCAGCGGCGAGCGGGCATTGGGCGCGGCGGCCCCGGCCGGCGCGGCCAGCACCAGCCCCAGCAGGCCGGCCAGCGCCCGGCCCATGAATCTCCCTTGCATGTCGGGGTCCCTCGACATTGGTATCGTTTCCGGCCCCAAGCTGCCAAGGGCGGGTGCAAAAAACCGTGACTCAACTCCCGTTTCCACCGCCACCCAGGCGGGCGCGAAAGATCCCGCCCAGGCGCGCCACGTTGCGCCCCAGGTCGTACTCGGCCAGCACGCGCTGGCGGCCGCTCTGCCCCAGCCGTTGGCGCAGCCCGGGGTCATCCATGAGGCGCGCCAGGGCGGCAGCCAGGGCGTCGCCGTCGCCGGGGGCCACCAGCAGGCCGTCCACGCCGTTGCGGATCAGCTCCGGGATGCCCGTGATCCAGGTGGTGACGCAGGGGATCTCCATGGCCATGGCCTCCATGAGCACCACGGGGATGCCCTCGGCGAAGCTGGGGATGGCGAAGGCGTCGGCGGCGGCGTACAGGTCGCGGATGCGGTCCTGGTTGACGGCCCCCTCGAAGATGACCTGCTCCGTCAGCCCCAGCTCTACCACCTGCCGCTCCAGGGAGGCGCGGTCCTCGCCATCGCCCACCAGGCGCAGGCGCAGGCGGCGCCCCTCCCCCACCAGGCGGTGAACGGCGTCGATGAGCACGTGCTGGCCCTTGGCGGGCGTGAGACGCCCCACGCAGATCACCTCGAACACCTCCGGCGCGGCGCGGAAGGGGCGCGGCGCGAAGCGCTGCGGGTCCACCCCCAGCCGCGACACCACCAGCTTGTGCCAGTGGCGGTGGGGGGAGACGCGCATGAGCTGGCTGCGCGCGTAGTGGCTGATGGTGGCGATGAAGTCCGCCTCGCGCACCTTGTCGGCCAGCAGGTAGCGCTCCACGGCGTAGAACACATCCGGGCCGTGCACGGTGATGGACAGGCCAGTGCCGAACACGCGCTTGACGTACAGCCCCACGGTGGAGGCCTGCATGCCGAAGTGGGCGTGCACGTGGCGCTGGCCGCGCTCGGCCAGCCACACCCCCACCATGAGCGCCTCGGTGAAGTACATCAGGTGGTAGAACAGGGCGCGCAGGTCCAGGCCGCCGTGGCGCAGCACGGCGCGCCAGCCGCGCAGGTAGGCACCGGGCCGGCCCAGCAGGGTGCGCAGGTGGGCCGGCCCGGCGCCGCGCAGGCCGTGCCGCTTGACGTAGTAGGTGCGCTCGCGCTCCTCCACCTCCTCGGCGGTGAGGCCGTCGGCGCCGCGGTCGGGGGCGTTGACGGAGGCCACGTCGATGTGGAAGCCGAGCGCGCGCAGGCCGCGGATCTCGCGGATGATGAACGCCTCGGACAATTTGGGATACTGGCTGAGCAGGTAGGCCAGCCGGGGGGCTTCGCGGTGGTGCTGCGCCATGGGCCAGACTCCTTCGGCTTGGGGCCCGGGCAGCCTAACGGCAGGGCGCCCCGCCGCGCAAAGGGCGACGCCCCGTTCTGTGATTGCGTGCCGCCCGCGCGGCCCGTGGCGGGCAGCGCGTCGCAGTCCCGCGTGGGGGATGCGGTTGCCGGGGCGACGCGGACGCCTCATGTATAATTTGCGCCCTGCGCCACACAGGCGCGCCATGCATGCGATGCGCCCACCATGACCGAGTACGCCCTGATCCTGGTCAGCACCATCCTGGTCAACAACTTCGTGCTGGTGAAGTTCCTCGGCCTGTGCCCGTTCATGGGCGTGTCGCGCAAGCTGGAGACGGCCATGGGCATGGGGCTGGCCACCACCTTCGTGCTCACCCTGTCGGCGGTGCTCTCCTACCTGGTCAACGCCTGGCTGCTGGAGCCGCTGGGCCTGGCCTACCTGCGCACCATCACCTTCATCCTGGTCATCGCCGCCGTGGTGGGCTTCACCGAGATGGTGGTGCACAAGACCAGCCCGCTGCTGTACAAGGTGCTGGGCATCTACCTACCGCTCATCACCACCAACTGCGCCGTGCTGGGCGTGGCCCTGCTCAACGTGCAGGAGTCGCACGGCTTCATCGGCTCGGCCCTGTACGGCTTCGGCGCCGCGCTCGGCTTCACCCTGGTGCTGGTGCTGTTCGCCGCCGTGCGCGAGCGGGTGGCGGCGGCCGACGTGCCGCACCCCTTCAAGGGCAACAGCATCGCGCTCATCACCGCCGGGCTCATGTCGCTGGCCTTCATCGGCTTCGCCGGGCTGGTGCGGGGCTGAGCGGTGCTGGCCGCCATCCTCAGCGTCAGCGCCCTGTCGGCCCTGTTCGGGCTGCTGCTGGGCTTTGCCGCCATCCGCTTCCGGGTGGAGGGCGACCCCATCGCCGACCAGATCGACGCCGTGCTGCCGCAGACGCAGTGCGGCCAGTGCGGCTACCCCGGCTGCCGCCCCTATGCCGAGGCCATCGCCGCCGGCGAGGCGGACATCAACCGCTGCGTGCCGGGCGGCGAGCAGGTGATCCAGTCGCTGGCCGACCTGCTGGGGGTGGACCCCAAGCCCCTGGACACCTCCCTGGGCGAGCACGAGCCGGAGCCGCAGGTGGCGGTCATCCACGAGCAGTGGTGCATCGGCTGCACGCTGTGCATCCAGGCCTGCCCGGTGGACGCCATCGTCGGCGCCGCCAAGCAGGTGCACACGGTGATCGAGGCCGAGTGCACCGGCTGCAAGCTGTGCGTGCCGGCCTGCCCGGTGGACTGCATCGAGATGGTGCCGCTGCGCAAGGACATCGATGCGTGGACCTGGCCCTACCCGACGCCCACCGCCTACCTGCCGCCGCCGGCGCGCGCGGACCTGCTGCCGGACGAGGAGACGGCATGACCGGCCCGGCCCCCGGCCGCCAGCTGTGGCACTTCCACGGCGGCCTGCACCTGGCGGACCACAAGGCCGAGTCCACCGGCCGTCCCGTCCTGGACCTGCCGCCGCCGGCGCGCCTGATCCTGCCCCTGCGCCAGCACATCGGCCAGATCGTCGAGCCGCTGGTGCGCCCCGGCGAGCGGGTGGGCAAGGGCCAGCCCCTGGCCGCCGCCGAGGGCTACATCAGCGCCCCGGTGCACGCCCCCACCTCGGGCACGGTGGTGGCCATCGAGAACGCCCCGGTGCCCCACCCCTCCGGCCTCGATGCACCGTGCATCATCCTGGCGGCGGACGGCGAAGATCGCTGGGCCGAGGGCCTGCCCGACTTGGTGCCGGACTACCGCACCCTGGACGCCCTCACCCTGCGCAACCGCATCCGCGAGGCGGGCATCGTGGGCCTCGGCGGGGCCGCCTTCCCCACCGCCGCCAAGCTCAACCCGCCGCCGCGCCACCGCATCGACACGCTGGTGGTGAACGGCGCCGAGTGCGAGCCGTGGATCACCTGCGACGACATGCTCATGCGCCACGAGGCGGCGGCCATCCTGTCCGGCGTGGCCATCGTGCAGCACATGGTGCGACCGCGCGAGACGCTCATCGGCATCGAGGACAACAAGCCACAGGCCATCGACGCCATGCAGCGCGCCCTGAACGACGCGGGCCTGCCGGACACGCACGTGGTGCCGGTGCCCACCCGCTACCCCACCG
>JALVPS010000280.1 GCA_027031685.1 Gammaproteobacteria bacterium
GGCCCGCCGCCGAACCGGCCGCCCCGGCCACGGGCCAGGCCGGCGCGGCGCCTTCCGCCGCTCCCCGGCCCGAAGGGGCGACCGGCACCGCCCGCCCCACCGGCGCGACCCCGGGCCAGGCGGCGGCCGGCAGCGACAACGCCGAGACCGTCATCCGCAACATGCGCGCCGAGATCAACAAGCTGCGCGGGCTGATGGAGTCGCAGTTCACCTCCCTGCACGCCGGTCAGTGGTCGCAGAACAGCCCCATCCGCTCCAACCTGCTGCGCCAGCTCACCCGCCTCGGCCTCAGCCCGCAGTACGCCGGCCAGCTCATCGCCAGCCTGGGCGACGTGGAGGCACGCACCCCGCAGCTCGCCACGCGCGACGCGCTGGCCAAGCTGGCCGAGGAGATCAAGGTCACCGGCGACGACATCCTGTGCCAGGGCGGCAGTGTGGTGCTGCTGGGCCCGGCCGGGGCCGGCAAGACCACCACCATCGCCAAGCTGGCCAACCGCTACGCCAAGCTGCACGACCACAGCGACGTGATCCTGGTGAGCACCGACAACCACCGCGTGGGCGCCCACGAGCAGCTGCTGGCCTACAGCCGCCTGCTCAACATCCCCGTGCTGCGTGCCCGCGACGACGCCGAGCTGGAGCAGATCCTCATCGCCACCGCCGACAAGGGACTGGTGCTGGTGGACTGCGGCAGCCTCACCCAGCAGGACCTGCGCCAGCCGGAGCGGCTGCCCAGCCTGCGCGTCCAGGCGCCGCGCCCCCTGCGCCACTACCTGGTGCTGCCGGCCACCTACCAGATCCCCACCCAGGAGCGGGTGCTGTCCAGCCTCGCCCCGCACCTGGCCGGCTGCATCGTCTCCAAGGTGGACGAGGCGGCCAACCTGGGCGGCGCGCTCACCGCCACCATCCGCACCGGCGTGCCCATCGCCTACTGGGCAGACGGCCCCAAGGTGACCGCCCACCTGCACCCGGCCGAGCCGCGCCACCTGCTGGCCAAGGCGGTGGCCATGGTGCGCAACCAGGACTTCGTGCCCGACGAGGACCCGGCCGGCATCCGCCCCGGCGCGGGCCGACCCCTGACGCAGTAACCGAACCACGAGGTAGCGGAACACACGATGAAGCGATCCACCCCCGTCAAGGTCATCGCCGTCACCAGCGGCAAGGGCGGCGCCGGCAAGACCAGCGTCGCGGTCAACCTGGGCGCGGCCCTGGCGCGGCGCCACGAGCGCGTGCTGTTACTGGACGCCGATCTGGGCCTGGCCAACATCGACGTGCTGCTCGGCCTGCGGCCGCGCCACACCCTGGCCCACGTGCTGCGCGGCGAGCGCGCCCTGCGCGAGGTCATCATCGACGCCCCGGGCGGCCTGCGTGTGGTGCCAGCCGCCTCCGGCGTGCAGCGCATGGCCGAGCTGAACCGCAGCGAGCACGCCGGGCTGATCGCCGCCTTCAGCGAGATGTACGACGAGATCGACACCCTCATCATCGACACCGCCGCCGGCATCAGCGACAGCGTGACCAGCTTCTGCCAGGCCGCCAGCGAGGTGCTGGTGGTGCTGTGCGACGAGCCGGCCTCGCTGGCCGACGGCTACGGCCTGATCAAGGTGCTCAACCGCGACCACGGCGTGACCCGCTTCCAGGTGCTGGCCAACATGGTGGACACGCCCTGCGACGGTTTCGAGCTGTACCAGCGCCTGCTGGCCACCACCGACCGCTTCCTCAACGTGGCCATCGAATACGCCGGCCACATCCCGCGCGACCCCTACCTGCCGCGCGCCAACCGCCAGCGCCGCCTGCTGCTGGAGGCCTGGCCCCATTCGCGCGCCGCCCAGGCCTTCCTGCAGCTGGCCGAGCGGGTGCGCGAGTGGACCCGGCCGCCCGGACCCAGCGGCCGGCTGGAGTTCTTCGTGGACCGCCTGGTGGCCGCCGAATTTCCGGCATGAGCGGGCGCGACCAAGGCATGCGCGGGGCGGCCGCCATCGACGACTACCGGCCGGCGCCGGACGAGCGCCTGCTGGCCGAATACGCCCCGCTGGTAAAGAAGATCGTCCTGCACCTGCAGGCGCGCCTGCCCGACAGCGTGCAGACCGATGACCTGCTGCAGGCGGGCATGATCGGCCTGCTGGACGCGGCCAAGTCCTTCGACCCCGCCAAGGGCGCCAGCTTCGAGACCTACGCCGGCATCCGCATCCGCGGCGCCGTGCTGGACGAGGTGCGCACCTCCGACTGGACGCCCCGCTCGGTGAGCCGCAACCTGCGCGAGATGGCCGAGGCCATCCACCGCGCCGAGGCGCGCCTGGGCCGGCCGCCCACCGACCGCGAGATCGCCGCCGAGATGGGCCTGGCGCTGGCCGACTACCACCGCATCGCCAAGGACGCCGCCGCCGCGCGCCTGATGAGCACCGACGAGTTCGTGGACGAGGAGGGCAACAACTACCTCAACCTGCCCTCACCCGACGAGCAGCCCGACCAAGCCCTGTTCCAGGAGCGCTTCCACGAATACCTGGCGCAGGCCATCGAGCGCCTGCCGGAGCGCGAGCGGCTGGTCATGTCGCTGTACTACGACGAGGAAATGAACCTGAAGGAGATCGGCGCCGTGCTCGGCGTCTCCGAATCCCGGGTCAGTCAGATCCACGGCCAGGCCCTGGCGCGGCTGCGGGCCGAGATCGCGCGCTGGTCCGACAGCTGAGGGAACGCAACCATGCTCGCATTCTTCATCGCCTTCACCGTCGTGCTGCTGGTCGGCGGCCAGCTGCTCATGGGGCACTACGTGTTCCGCCTGCTGCGCAACGAGCAGAAGCTGCACGCCATCATCGACAACCAGAACCGCCAGATGCAGGGCCTGCTGCGCGACTACGGCGCCCTGCGCCAGCGCCAGGAGGAGCTGGCCCGCGCCCTGCAGGGCCTGCGCCGCGAGTTCGACCTGCGCGAGGTGTACGCCGACCGCTCCGGCCCCTACGCCGAGGCCATCGCGCTGGCCCGCGAGGGGGCCACCGTGCGGGAGCTGGTCATCAACCTGGGGCTGGACGAGACCGAGGCCGCCCTCATCGTCAACAACTACGGTCCCGAGCCGAGCCGCGACGCCGCCTGACGGGCGGCATTGACGCCTGCCGCCCGGCCCGGCTACCGTAACCCTCATGCTGTACCGCCTGCTCCACCTGCTGCTCGTGCTCGCCCTGCTCACCGCCGGGCAGGCCTGGGCCGTGGACCGCCACGCGGCGCCGGCCGCGCCGGGCGACGAGGCGCAGCTGCAGGCGGACTCGCCGGCCGGCGAGCACCAGGGCGCCGACCCCTTCTGCCACTTCTGCCACTGCGGCGCGGCCCACCTGACCGCCCTGCCCGGCCGCCCGCCGGCCCTGGCGGCGCGCCACCGCCACCTGCCCACCGCCCACGTCCCGTGGGCCGTCATCACCCATCCCGGCGAACGCAGCGGCAAGCCGCCCCGCGCCTGAGCCTTTCGTGCCCACCGTCGTCCGCGCGCCCCGCGAGGCCGCGCGGGCCCGTTTTCGTTCCCATGCGAAAGGCTTGCCATGTCCCCGACGTTTCGCCCCCTGCCCGGCCTGTGGCTGGGCCTGGCCCTGATCCTGCTGGCGCTGCCCGCCGCGGCCGCGCCCCTCACCCTGCCGCAGGCCGTCGAGCGCCTGTACCAGAGCCACCCGCGCGCCCGCGCCCTGGACGCCGCCGTGGCCGCCGCCCGCGCCCGTGAGACGGCCGCCGGGCAACCCCTGTACAACCCCGAGCTGTCGCTGGAGGCCGAGCGCAGCGACGTGACCACCACCAGCCTGGGCTGGGCGCAGACCCTGGACCGGGCCGACCGCCGCGGCGCGCGCGCCGCCGTGGCCCGCGCCGAGCGGGAAGCCGCCGAGGCCGAGCGCGCCGCCGGGCGGCTGGACCTGGCCGGCGAGCTGCTCGGCGCCCTGGCCGAGTGGCACAGCGCCCGCGACCGGGCCGCCCTGGCCGAGCGCCGCGTGGAACTCATGGCCCGCTTTCGCGAACAGGCCGAGCGGCGCCGCCAGGCGGGCGACATCCCGCGCATCGAGCTGACCCTGGCCCGCCAGAGCGCCCTGCAGGCGGAGCTGGCCGCGGCGCGCGCCCGCGCCGCCCTGTCGCGCGCCCGCCAGCGGCTGGCCGCCCTGCTGCCCGGCGCGGCGGAGAGCTGGCCCGCCCTGCCCACCGACCTGCCCGCGCTGGATCCGCCCGATGCGGACACCCTGCTGCCCACGCTGCCCGCCCTGCGCGCCGCCGAGGCCCGGCTGGCCGCCGCCCGCGCCCGCGTCGAGCTGCGCCGCCGTGAGCGGCGCGCCGACCCCACCCTCGGCCTGCGCGCCGGCCGCGACGGCGGCGACACCCTGGTGGGGCTGGCCCTGTCCATCCCCCTGCACGTGCGCAACCCGCTGCGGGCCGAGGTGCGCGCGGCCAGCGCCGAGGCGGGCCAGGCCCGGGCCGAGCTGGCGGCCGTCCGCCGCCGGCTGCGCGGCGAGCTGCTGGCCGCCGCCGAGGACTACCGCCAGGTGCGCGGCGCCTGGCGCCGCTGGCAGCAGGCCGGCGCCCCCGGCCTGGCCGAACAGGCCGACCTGCTGGCGCGCCTGTGGCGCGCCGGCGAGCTGAGCACCGCCGACTACCTGGTGCAGCTCGACCAGACCCTGGACACCCGCGCCGAGGCCCTGGCCGTGCGCGGCGAACTCTGGCAGCGCTGGTTCCACTGGCTGGTCACCAGCGCCCGGCTGAATCAATGGCTGGGACTGGGCGAGGCCCGTCCCGCCCCGGCACAGGAGCAACGCCCATGAGCCCCCGCAGACAGCACCCCACCACACACCA
>JALVPS010000281.1 GCA_027031685.1 Gammaproteobacteria bacterium
GTCCAGCTCGGCCTGCAGGCGGCGGGCGTGCAGCCACTGCTGGCCGAGGGTGACGGCCAGCCACAGCACCGCCAGGCCCGTCGCCCAGCGCCATGGCCACAGCCGCTCGCGCAGGTCGGCGCGCGTGCTGAATTCACCCTGCAGCAAGTCCAGCGGCGGGCGCGGCTGGAAGCCCTCGGCCAGCACGGCCAGCGGCTCCCCCTCGCAGCGCTCGGACATCAGTGGCCGGCGCAGGACCTTCAGGGCGGGCCAGTCCTTGCCACAGGACCACACGCGCAACGCGGCCGGCCCCTCGTCCCCCTCCAGGGCTGCCAGCAGCAGGGGCAGCAGGATGTCGCGCTCGGTGGCGAAGCCGCTCACCGGACCGGTGCGCACCAGGGCGCGCCGTGCATCCAGCAGCATGCTCCATTCGCCTTCCTGCCAGGGCAGGCACAGCACGTCCGGCAGCATGTGATGCGGCACGATGTCCAGCTCGGCCAGCCGCCCCAGCCACACCTCCATGCGCTCGCGGTCCACCACCGCCACGGGCGTGCGCTCGCCCTGGCGCTGGCCAAGGGCGAAGTGCAGGTGTTCCAGGTCTCCGGCCAAGGCGTCCTCCAGGGCGTAGGGCACGGCCTTGCGCAACTTGGCGCTGTTGCGCACGCGCAGCGTCACTTCGGTGAGCAGCACCTCCTCGCCGGGCACCAGCAGCACCACGGCGCGGCCCGTGGCGGCCTGTGCCGCCTCCGCCAGCAGGCCGTGCGCCACGCGCCCCGGCGGCTGGCCGGGCGTGAGGGCGAGCCAACAGGCCTGGTCGGGCTGACCGGGCTGCAGGTGGATGAGCAAGTAGTCCATGGGGTGGGGGGAGGGTCCTTGCCGGTCGGTTGGGTTCAGAGCGTGCCCAGGCTGCGCGCGATGACGCGGGGGCGCCCGTTGGCGTCGCGGTGAATGATACTGTACAGCCGCAGGCGGGTGCGACCGAGCTCCACCTGTGCCTCCAGCAGGAAATATTCGGTGCGCACATCCAGGCCAGCGGCATTATCGCCGTCGAGCAGCCTGAGTTCCTTGAATTGGGCCATGCTTTTGAAGGGGCGGGCGGCCTTGACGCGCGCCACCCCGTTGTCGTTCAGGCCCAGGGCGTGGAGGGTGGCATCGCTGGCGGTGTTGATGTTGATGGCGCTGCCGGCCGGCAGCACGCTCACTTCGGGCAGCAGCTTGTCGGCCACCTCGGTGGTGATGCCGCGCACCAGGCGCAGCTCGCTGGGGCTGGTCAGGGGCCGGTTGGCGCAGCGGTAGGGCGGGTCCAGGTTCAGGTAGTAATCGTCCTCGGCGCCGCCGGGGCCGGCTGGGGTGTTGTCGGCGTCGATCCAGTCCAGCACGGCGTTGGCCGGCGTCGGGTCCAGCTTGAGGGCGCGCAGCAGATTGCGCAGGCGATCGACGGCCACCAGGTTGGCCTTGCCATCGGATCGCCACAGGTTATTGAGATTGAGGTGCGCTTGCAGGTCGCTCAGGCGCCCGGTGACCATGCCGCCCTCGATGGGCAGCGGTGGCAGGGTCTGGGCCCAGAACTCGTCCAGCGTGTCGATGCGGCTGTTCTGTGCATCGCGCCGCAGCAGGGTCATGGCGAAGGCCTCGCCGCCCAGGGCCACCTGCCAGGCCTGCTCGCGCAGCAGCAGGTTGCCGCTGCGGCGCAGGCCGAGGGTCATGCTGGTGGCCAGGGTCGCAGCCGCGCCGGCGGCCACCGCCACCACCAGCAGGGCGGTGATCAGGGCCACGCCGCGCTGCCGTCTCACTGGCCACCCTCCACCAGCGCCAGGCGGCGGGTGATCTCGCCCCAGCGCTCGGTGTCCAGGGTCACTTCGATGGCCCGCGGCAGTGCGGCCTTTGTCCCCGGCGGCAGGTCCAGCGGTGGCCAGGTCTCCTGCCAGCGCCCGTTGCCGTCGCGCAGGCGCACGCGCAGGGCGTGCACGCCGCCCAGCAGCGGCAGCTCCACCGGCTGCTCGCCGGGGGCGCGGTCGAGATGATGCCAGTAGCGGCGGTACAGGGTGCCGTCCTCCAGCCGGTAGGCCACGCGCTGCAGGGTACTGCGCCGCAGGCCGGTGGGATTGCGCCAGCCGCGCCGCGTGAAGCGCAGCAGGGTGATGCCGTCGTCACCCACTTCCAGCGCGGCGTGGCGGGTGCCGTATTCGTCGCGGATGGGGCGGGCCGTGATCTGCGCCAGGTCCTGGGTGAGGATGGACACGGCCAGCTGCAGGTCGCGCAATTGGCGGTTGGCCTGGCGCGTGTGGTCGGCGCTGGCCAGCAGCTGATTGAGGCCACCGTAGGCCAGCGCCGACAGCACGGCGAAGATGGCCAGGGCGATGAGCAGCTCCAGCAGGGTGAAGCCGCGCGCGGGGCGGGTCATGACGGGGGCTCCGCCAGCACCTTGGCGGCAAAGCCGGTGAGCAGGGTCAGGCTGCTGTCCGGCGGATCCTCCGCGCGGCGCACGCGCACGTCGATGCGGCGCATGTCCGGCTCTGGCGTCTTGGCCACGGTGGCCTGCCAGCGCCAGCGGCGACCGGCCAGCTCGGCCGTGCCCTCACGGCGCCCGATGGGCGGCCAAGGCCGTTCCAGGCGGTAATCGGTGAGCACGTTCATGGCCACCCAGTGGGCCAGGGTGCGGTCGCGCAGGTGGGCGGCGTGGCTGGCGGCATTGCCGCTGGTGCCGATGAGGGCGGCCAGGGCCAGCGCCAGGACGGCCAGGGCGATGACCACCTCCAGCAGGGTGAAGCCGCCTTGTCGCTGGCCGTTCACCTCACGGTGCCTCCACCTGACGACCCAGCAGATCGTAGCGCAGCACTTCCTCGGCTCGCGTCTCGTCGACCGTCTCCAGACCGGGTTCGCCCTGTACCGGCCGCAGGCGGACGACCATCGGCGTCATTTCGCCGCTGGACAGCAGGAATACCTGCGGCTTCTCGGGCGGCTTGTGGTCCAGCACCACTTCCTGCCCCTCCAGCTCCAGGACCAGTTGCAGGCCGGCCGGCAGGGAGTGTCTGCCCAGCAGGGGATCACTGGTGACCGGCTGCCAGGCGGGTGGCGCTTCCTTGCCGGGGGGAGGGGGCTCGGGTGGCTGCTCGCCCGGGCCGGGCTCGTGCAGCTCGTAGAAGGCATAGCCGTTCTGCCACAGGCCGAGGGCATACTCGCGGCCCTCCAGCATGGCCTGCTCGCGCGCCAGGGCGATGGCGTTGCGCAGGCGGTTGGCCTCACGCACCAGGCGCTGGTCGCTGTGCTTGCCCAGCCCGAGCACGGCAAAGCCCACCATGATGCCCATGATGACCAGCACCACCAGCAGTTCCAGTAGGGTAAAGCCGCGCTGGGCGCGATAGGCGGCCGGGCGCATGGCGCCTCAGAGCGACCAGTTGCCGATGTCGGCGTTCAGGCCCTCGCCACCGGGTTGGCCGTCGGCGCCGAAGGAGTAGATGTCGACCTCGCCGTTCTCACCCGGATTGAGGTACTGGTAGTCGTTGCCCCACGGATCCTTGGGCAGGCGGTCCAGATAGCCGCCGGCCTTCCAGTTGCGCGGCTCGGGTGGAGTGGTGGGTTTCTCCACCAGCGCTTGCAGGCCCTGCTCCTGGGTGGGGTACTGGAAGTTGTCCAGTTTGTAGAGCTTGAGGGCGCTCTCGATGGCGCGGATGTCCTGCTTGGCCTTGGTGATGCGCGCCTTGTCCACGTTCTCGAACAGGTTGGGCACGACGAAGGCGGCCAGGATGGACAGGATGACCACCACCACCATCACTTCGATGAGGGTGAAGCCTCGTTGCTTGCGGTTGCGGTTCATGGTTGCTCCTTGTGCATGTGTCCGGGGGTCAGCCCACCAGCTGGTTGAGCTGGAAGATGGGCAACAGGATGGCCAGCACGATGACCAGCACCACCGCGCCCATGAACAGGATGAGGGCCGGCTCGAACAGGCTCAGGGTGGTGCTAATGAGGGTGGCCGTCTCCCGCTCCTGCTGCTCAGCGGCGCGCGCCAGCATCTGCTCCAGGCGGCCGGTGCCCTCGCCGCTGGCGATGAGGTGCAGCGTCATGGGCGGAAACAGGCCGGTGCGCTGTAGGGAGGCGCTGATGGCGGCCCCCTCGCGCACGCGCTCGGCGGTCTCCAGGATGGCCTCGCGCATGGGCAGGTTGCCCACCACGTCGGCGGCGTTGTGCAGCGCGGTGAGGACGGGCACGCCGCTGGCGGCCAGGATGCTGAGCGTGCGCGCGAAGGCGGCCGTGTGCTTGCCGCGGATGAGGGTGCCCAGCAGTGGCGCGCGCAGCAGGGCGCGGTCCACGCGGCGCCGGAAGCCCTCCCGCCGGTACAGGCGCACGAAGACGATGGCCGCCACCACGATCAGCACCAGCACCACCGGGCCGAAGGTCTTCACCACATCGCTCACGGTGATGAGTGTGCGCGTGAGCAGGGGCAGCTCCTGGCCCATGGTGTCGAACACCTTCACCACCTGCGGCACCACGTAGCCCAGCAGGCCGGCCACAATGGCGATGGAGATGACCGTCAGCAGGATGGGGTAGATGAGCGCCGTGGTCACCTTCTGCTGCATGTTCTGCGCGTTCTCGGTGTAGTCGGCCAGCCGCTCCAGCACGGCATCCAGCTGGCCGGCGTGCTCGCCGGCGGCCACCGAGGCGCGGTACAGGCTGGGGAAGGCGGCCGGGAACTGGGCCAGGCTGTCGGCCAGCGAGTAGCCTTCCATGACCCGCGCGCGCACGCCCAGCAGGATGCGCGCCACGGAGCCGCGCGTGGTCTGCTGGGCCACCGCGTGCAGGGCCTCCTCCAGGGGCGTGCCGGCGCCCAGCAGGGTGGCCAGCTGGCGTGTGACCAGGGCCAGGTCCACGGTGCGCATGCCCCGCCGCCGGTAGGTGCGCAGGCCGTGGCGCGCGGCGCGCTCGGCGGCGATCTCGTTCACCTCCAGCGGTACCAGCTTGCGCTCGCGCAGCTGCTGGCGGATCTGGCGTGGCGTGTCGCCCTCCAGCACGCCCTTCTGCTGCCGGCCGCGGGCGTCCAGCGCGATGTATTCGAAGGCGGGCATGGGTTCAGAACTCGCGCGTGACGCGCATGACTTCCTCGATGGTGGTGACCCCGTCCAGCACCTTGGCCACGCCGTCGTCGCGGATGGACGGGGTGAGGGTGCGTGCCTGGCGCTCCAGGTCCAGCTCGCCGGCGCCGTCGTGGATCATGCGCTGCAGGGTCTCGTCCACCACCACCAGCTCGTAGATGCCGGTGCGGCCGTGGTAGCCCATGTGGTTGCACTCCTCGCAGCCGGTGGCCGAGTAGATGTCCGGCGGCTCGGCCGGGTCCACCCCCAGGCGCTCGCATTCGGCCGGGGTGGCGGTATGGGGACGCTTGCAGTGCGGACACAGCTTGCGCACCAGCCGCTGCGCCAGCACGCCGATGAGTGTGGAGGAGAGCAGGAAGGGCTCCACGCCCATGTCGCGCAGGCGGGTCACGGCGCCCACCGCGGTGTTGGTGTGCAGGGTGGAGAACACCAGGTGGCCGGTGAGGGAGGCCTGCACGGCGATCTCGGCCGTCTCCAGGTCGCGGATCTCGCCCACCATCACCACGTCTGGATCCTGGCGCAGGATGGCGCGCAGGCCGCGTGCGAAGCTCATGTCCACCTTGGTGTTGACCTGGGTCTGGCCGATGCCGTCCAGGTAGTACTCGATGGGATCCTCCACCGTGAGGATATTGCGCTCGCGACTGTTGATCTGGGTGAGGGCGGCATACAGTGTGGTGGTCTTGCCGGAGCCGGTGGGGCCGGTCACCAGGAAGATACCGTGCGGCTTGCGGATGCATTCCTGCACCCGTTCCAGGGTCTCCGGCTGCATGCCCAGCTGGGCCAGGTCCAGGCGGCCGGCCTGGCGGTCCAGCAGGCGCAGCACCACCCGCTCGCCGCTGCCGGAGGGGAGGGTGGAGACGCGCATGTCGATGACGTGGCCGCCGATGGAGCGCGTGATGCGCCCGTCCTGGGGCAGGCGCTTCTCGGCGATGTCCAGCTTGGCCATGACCTTGAGGCGCGAGACGATGAGCGGGGCCAGCTCGCGCGGGCGCTGGTGCACCTCCTGCAGCACGCCATCGATGCGGAAGCGCACCGCCAGGCGGTTCTCGTAGGGCTCGAAGTGGATGTCGGAGGCCCCCTGGCGGATGGCCCGCGCCAGGATCAGGTTGATGAGGCGGATGATGGGCGCGTCGTCGTCGGAGGCCAGCAGGTCCTCGTCCTCCGGCAGGCGCTCGTCCACCGCGTCGATGTCCACGTCGGCGCCGATGGCCTCGATGTCCTCCTCGCCCTCGTGGTAGAGCCGTTCCAGGTTCTGCTCGAAGGTGGCCTCGTCCACGCTGCGCAGCATGAACGGCGCGCCCACGAAACGGCGCAGCTCGGCCACCGCCGCCGGCTGCAGGGGCGCGCGGTACAGGGCGGTCAGGCGGCCCTCGCCGTCCTCGCCCAGCAGCAGCCCGTGGCGCTTGGCGAATTGGTAGCCGGGCTGGGGGTGACGCAGGTTCGGTTGCAGCAGTTCGGGCATGGTCAGGGCAGCTGCGGGATGAGTCCCTGGTCGTCCGGCAGTTGGGTGATGAGCTCGTCCAGGTCGGGCAGCACCGCGGCCCGGTCGCGGATCAGGCCGCGGCGGGCGATGCCGGCGTCGAGCTGGCGGGCCTGGAAGTAGCTGTACTTGCGGCGCGTGTAGGCCTGCGCCGTCTCCGGGTCGCGCAGGATGACCGGGCGGATGAAGACCATCAGGCTGCGCTTGACCTTGGTGGTGCTGTTGAAGCGGAACAGGTGGCCCAGCACGGGCACGTCGCCCAGCACCGGCACCTTCTCCTGGCTGTCGCGGAAGTTGTCGTCGATGAGCCCGCCCAGGACGATCACCTGGCCATTCTCGGCCAGCACGGTGGTCTTGATGGTGCGCTTGTTGGTCACCACATCGGCGGTGGATACCGAGGTGGAGGCCAGCGCCGAGGACTCCTGCTGGATCTCCAGCTTGACCGCGTCCCCCTCGTTGATCTGCGGCTTGACCTTGAGGGTCAGGCCCACGTCCTTGCGCTCGATGGTCTGGAACGGGTTGACCGCCCCCTGGTTGGCACCGGTGTTGGTGAACTTGCCGGTGACGAAGGGCACCTCCTGGCCCACCTGGATCTCGGCCTCCTCGTTGTCCATGGTCACCAGGGTGGGCGTGGACAGGATGTTGGTGGCGGCGTCGGAGGCCAGGGCCTTGAGCAGCACGGCCCAGTTGCTGTGTCCCCGGCGCAGGTCGCCGCCGCCGATGAGCACACCGGCCGGCAGCTGGCTGGCGGCGCCCTGGGTGAGCCCCAGCACGGTGCTGGTCAGGTTGCCCAGGTTGGTGACGAAGGCCGGCGATACGTCGCGGCCGTCCTTGCGCGTACCGGTGGCGGCCAGGGCCACGCCCAGGTCCTTGGCCAGGTCCAGCGACACCTCGGCGATGATGGCCTCCACCAGCACCTGGGCCCGGCGCACGTCGAGCTGGGCGATCACCTGGCGCAGCTCGGCCTGGATGGCCGCCGGGGCGGTGATGACCAAGGCGTTGTTGGCCTCGTCGGCCTGGATGCTGATGTCCTTGCGCTGGGCGCCGGCGGGGGCCGGCTTGCCGCGCTGGGCGGCCGCCTTGGCGCGCGTGCGCGACTTGGACACGCCGGTCAGGATCTGCACCAGATCCTTGGCGCGGGCGTACTTGAGGAACACTACCTGGGTGTCGCCCCCGCTGTCCAGCGGCGTGTCCAGGTGGGCGATGATGCCACGCAGCCGCAGGCGGGTGGCGCGGTCGCCGCTGATGAGAATGCTGTTGGTGCGCTCGTCGGCAGTGATGACCGGCTGGCCGGGCATGGCGGCGCCCTTGACGTTGCGCTGCTGCAGGGCCATGAGGGTGCGGGCCACCTCGGCCGCCGGGGCATTCTCCAGGGGGATCACCTCGATGTCCGACTGGTCGGGGCGGTCGATGCGGCGGATGATCTTCACCAGCCGGTCGATATTGGCGGCGCGGTCGGAGATGAGCAGGATGTTGCTGGGCTGGTAGGCGGCCAGCTGGCCCTGCTGCGGGATGAGCGGACGCAGGATAGGCACCAGCTGGGCGGCCGGCACGTGCTCGATGTGCACCACGCGCGTGACCAGCTCATCCCCCCGGCCGGAATGGCGCCCGTCCACCACCGGCACTGGCCCCTGCTTGGCGTTCACGTCGGGCACGATCTTGATCACGTCGCCCACCGGCACGGCCGCGAAGCCGTGCACCTGCAGGATGGACAGGAATACCTCGTACACCTCGTCCGGCTTGAGGGGCCGCTGGGAGACCACCGTGACCTTGGCCTTCACGCGCGGGTCGACGATGAAGTTCTTCTGGGTGATGGCGGCCACCGTGTCGATCAGCACGCGGATATCGGCGTCCTTCAGGTTGAGCGTGGCCTGTTCCGCTGCCGTGGCGAGGCCCGCGCCCAGCAACAGCAGGGCGGCCAGCAGTCCTTTCAGTCGTGACAGGGTCATGGTCTTGCGTGTGCGTGCCTCGATAGCGGCCCGCCGCGGGGCCCGATGGGGGCGGATGGTACGCCATTTGCCGGGGCGCGGGCACGGCGCCGGTGGGCGTTTTGCGGCCTGTTGCCGATCCGACCGCCCATTATAGGCTGCGGTTCACATGGATGACCCGTCCGCCGCGCTCCAGGGTGACGCTCACGCTGTGCGCGCGCGCCAGCTGTTGCAGCACCTGGAACCCCTTCTCCGGCCGGTCGAGGCGGATGCCGTTGACCTCGGTGATGATGTCGCCGGAGCGCAGGTCCAGCTCGCGCAGGGCCGGATGCGACTGGCGCGTGACGATGCGGAAGCCCACGAAACGGCCATTGCGTCGCACCGGCACGGCGTTGACGTACTGCCCCAGCTTGGCCGGATTGCGCAGCACCTCCTGGCGCAGGCGCGCGGTGGCGCTGTTGGGGCCCAGGCGGCGATTGTCACCGCCGGGACGCGGCAGGCCGGGCGGGCGCAGCACCGAGCCGGTGGCGCGGGTGGACCGCAGGCGCAGCGTCTCGAAGCGTCCGCCGCGGTCCAGGATGACGCGGTCCGGGTACACGGCGCTGAGGCGGATATTGCCCGGCAGCTTGTCGCCCACGCGATAGAGCTTTTCCCGTCCGCCGCGGCTGGCGATGAGGGCGTAGCCCTCGTTCTCGTCATCGGTGGCGTATACGCCGCGCAGGGTGAAATTGAGGCGCGTATCCGGCGCGTCGATGGGGGTGGTGGTGACGGCGGGCTGGGCGGTGGTCGCCTTGCCGAACAGGTGGCGCTGGGCGATGCGCTGGGCCGGATCGGCCACCGGGGCGGCCGGCGCGGCGGCGGTCCGTGCCGGTGGCGGAGGCGGCGGCAGTGTTGCCGGCGGCGTCAGCCAGTCCCAGGTCAGGCGCGCCACGGCCGCCGCCAGGGCCACGATGAGCAGCGCGGTGACCAGCGCCGGGGCGTGGCGCGGCAGGCGTTGCAGGGCCGGATGCGCAAGGTGCGAGCCGAGATTGAAGGTGGTCATGTTCGATCAGCTCTGCCGGAAGCAATAGGATGGTCGGGGGCGGATGCCGGGCCGCGCCGGAATGGCGTGCGGGATGAAATTTTCACCGCGATCAAGGGGCATGATAGGGTTCGATTATGCCACATCGACACCTGACGGATAGACGACCCGTTCGCATCTGCGGCGCCGCGCCAGGGGTGGCCACATGACGCGCCGGGCGCGCTTCGCCGTCGGCCGCTTGGTGCCGCGTCGACTGTGCGGCTGCCTCGGCTTCGGCCACGACCTGGACCCCGAGTTCCAGGGCAGCGACGAATGGCATGGCCGGGCGGCTCGCTTGCGGCGCGGCTTGCGCCTCGGTTGAGTGCGCCGTGGTCGGGGATTGGATCGAACGCCTGCTGGGCGGGCTGGGGCTGCCGGCCGGCGAGGCCGAGCCCACGGCGGACGAAGCCCTGGCGCTGGCCGCGGCTCTGCTGCTCATCGAGGTGGGGCGGGCCGACTTCCAGTGGGACCAGCGCGAGCTGGACGCCATCGTGCGCGCCCTGGTGGCCGGGCACGACCTGTCGCCGGCCGAGGCGGAGGCCCTGCTGGCGCGCGCCCGCGAGCAGAGCGAGGCGACCGTGTCGCTGCATCCCACCCTGCGCCTGCTCAACGCGCAACTGGACACGGCCGCCAGGCGCCGCATCCTGCTCGACTGCTGGCGGGTGGCCCTGGCCGACGGGGTGCTGGACCGTTACGAGGAACACGAGCTGCGCAAGATCGCCGACCGTCTGCACCTGTCCCACGCCGATTTCATCCAGGCCAAGCTGCGCGCCCAGCGGGAGCGGGCGGCCGAGGAATGAGCGGGTCGGCCGGGGCGGTCATGAATCCCATGCATCCTGACGCCGAGGGGGTGGCGCGTGCTTGAACCGGGTCTGCCGGCGGCGTTCCTGGTGGGTCTGGCGGGGGGCGTGCATTGCCTGGGGATGTGCGGTGGCATCGTCACCGCCTTCAGCCTGGGCCTGCCGGAGGCGCAGGACGGGCGCCTGTGGGCCTTCCAGCTGGCCTACAACACCGGGCGCCTGTTCAGCTACACCGTGGCCGGCGCCCTGGCCGGCCTGCTGGGGGCGCTGGCCATGGATCTGTCCGGCCTGACGGTGGCCCGCCAGCTGCTCCAGCTGGCGGCGGGGCTGATGATGCTGGCGCTGGGCCTGTATCTGGGCGGCTGGTGGCGCGGCCTACTGCGGGTGGAGGCGCTGGGTGGCCGCCTGTGGCGCCACATCGAGCCGCTGGGGCGGCGCTTCCTGCCGGTGCGCGACCCGCTCAGCGCCCTGTGGCTGGGCATGGTGTGGGGCTGGCTGCCGTGCGGACTGATCTACAGCGTACTGGTGTGGGCCCTGGCGGCCGGCGGCGCCGGGCGGGGTGCCTTGCTCATGCTCAGCTTCGGGCTGGGCACGCTGCCCAACCTGTTGCTCATGGGCGTGTTCGCCGCCGGCCTGGGGCGCTGGCTGCGCCGCCCTGGCCTGCGCCGCCTGGCTGGCGCCCTGGTCATTGCCCTGGCCGCCCTGCAGCTCGCCTGGGCGCTGCGCGGCCTCAGCGGATGAAGAACTGCTGCTGGAACTTGATGGGCCCCAGCGTCCGGCCGTCCACGTGCACCGTGATCTCGAAGTTGACCGTTTCCTGGTCGCGCACCGGGAATTCGGCAATGTGGTAGTAGGCGCCGGGTTCCTCGATGCGCCGCAGGGCGAGCGGCTTGACCTGCTGGTACACGTTCACCGCCCGTGCCTCCACCTGGGCGTCCACCGGCTTGGGCGGGCCGATCTTCTGCGTCTTCATGACCGATATGTTGAGCACGGCGCGGTGCCGCGAGCGGGTGATGCCGTAGGTGCGCGCCATGGCTGGGCTGAGGAAGTCGGACGGAAAGGCATTGTAGTGCACGATGTAGTCGCCGAACTGCTGTTCGCCGGCGGCGGCCAGCAGGGGCGCGGTGGCCAGCAGCAAAGTGATGAGCAGGGATTGGAAACGACGCATGGGGCCTCCTCGATGGCTCGCAATGGTGGTGGATTGCTTTAGTAGTACGTGGGCCGGCCCGCCACGGTTTCGTGGCGGCCGGAACTATCAGGGAGTATAGGAGGCTTTCAGGCGTCCAGCGGGGCAAAACCGGGCGGCAGCCGGCCGGGCGCCTCGATGCGCAGGCGCTTGTCACGGCTCGTCTGGCCGCGCTCGATGTGGACGCGCGAGGGGGCCGCGCGAAACTGGCGGGCGAGGAACTTGACCAGGTGGCGGTTGGCCTTGCCATCCACCGGCGGGGTGGTGATGTACACCTTGAGGCGCGCCTCGGCCGGATCGCCCAGCCGGTCGCGCGCCGCGCGCGGCACGGTGCGCACCTGCAGGATCAGGTCTTCGCCCTCCCAGTGCCAGCAGGTCATGGCCTCAGTACAGGGCGCGCACCACGATGAGGGCGATATTGAGCAGCAGGATGGCCACCAGCGGGCTGAGGTCGAACATGCCCACCGGGGGGATGACGCGCTGCAGGGGGCGCAGCAGCGGGTCGTTGAGGCTGTGCAGCAGGGAGGCCAGCGGGTTGTGGCCGTAACCCTGCGGGTTCACCCAGCTCAGCACCGCCTGGGCGATGAGGGCGATGATGTACACGTAGATGGCCAGTTCCACCAGCTTGAGGGCCGCCACCCACAGCAGCGGCAGCAGGGGCGGCACGATGCCCTGCAGGATCACCAGCAGGTATAGCTGCAGCAGCTTGAGGCCGAACATGAGCACGATGGCGGCGGCGTCGATGCCGGCCACCGCCGGAACGACCCGCCGCAGCGGGCGCAGCAGGGGGTTGGTGACCGTCACCACGAACTGCGAGAAGGGGTTGTAGAAATCGGCCCGCACCAGGCCGAGCAGGAAGCGCACCATGATCAGCCCGATGTACAGGCCGAACAGGGTGTCGATCAGGAAATATGCGATGTTGCCCAGCACGCCCATGTCACGCGTCCCTCCCCAGTCGATCGGCCAGCTCCCGCGCCCGCCGGTGGGCGGCCTGCATGGCGCGCGCCACCAGGCCATGCAGATCGCCGGCCTCGAACTCGGCCAGCGCCGCCTCGGTGGTGCCGCCCGGCGAGGTCACGCGCTGGCGCAGCACGTCCACCGGCTCCGGGCTCTCCAGGGCCAGCCTGGCGGCTCCCAGGGCCGTCTGCAGGCTCAGCACGCGGGCGCTCTCGGCCGGCAGGCCCAGCGCCTCGCCGGCCGCCTGCATGGCCTCCATGAACAGAAAGAAATAGGCCGGGCCGCTGCCGGACAGGGCGGTCACCGCGTCCAGCAGGGCCTCGTCGTCCACCCACACGGTCAGCCCCACGGCGCGCAGCAGGCTCTCGGCGCGGGCCCGCTGCGCCTCGCTCACGCGGGGATTGGCGTACAGCCCGGTGGCCCCGCTCTGCACCAGGGCCGGCGTATTGGGCATGGCGCGCACCACCGGCGCCGCGCCGCCCAACCAGCGCTCCAGGTCGGCCACGCGCACGCCGGCGGCGATGGACAGGCACAGCGGCTGGCGCGGCTGCACCACCGCCGCCAGCTCGCGGGCCACCCCCGGCAGCACCTGAGGCTTGACGGCCAGCACCACCACCTCCGCCGCCGCCGCGGCGGCCGGGTTGTCGTCGCCTACCTGCAGGCCGGAATCCAGCTGGTGCAGCAGGGCGTGCTGCGCCGCGGCCGGCTCGGCCACGTGGATGCGCGCCGCCGGCCAGCCGGTGGCCAGCAGGCCGCCGATCAGGCTGCGCGCCATGTTGCCACCGCCGATGAAGGCAATGTCGGTGGGTTCCATTGGGCTGCGTCCGGTGGTTGCGGGGAGCGCCATTGTACGCGGGAACGGAGACTGTTTCAGGTCGTGCGGCGCGGGCCGAACAGGGCGGTGCCGATGCGTACCAGGGTGGCGCCCTCCGCAATGGCGGCGCGGAAGTCGGCGCTCATGCCCATGGACAGGGTGTCCAGCGCATGGCCACGCTCCCGCAGGTCCTCCAGCAGGGCGCGCAGGCGGGCGAAGCTGCGCCGCTGCGCGTCGAAGTCGCGGCGCGGGCGGGGGATGCACATCAGCCCGCGCAGGCGCAGTCGGCCCAGCGCGGCCACCTGTTCGGCCAGGGCCGGCAGCTCGGCCGGGGCCACCCCCGACTTGCCCGGCTCGGCGTCCAGGTTGACCTGCAGGCACACCTGCAGCGGCAGGCGGGCCGGATCGCGCTGCTCCGCCAGGCGGCGGGCGATCTTGAAGCGGTCGATGCTGTGCACCCAGTGGGCCGTGTCGGCCACCAGGCGGGTCTTGTTGCTCTGCAGGGGGCCGATGAAGTGCCACTCGGCGGCCTCCGTGCCGATGGCCGTCACCTTGTCGTGGAACTCCTGAGCGTAGTTCTCGCCGAAGGCCCGCTGCCCGCAGGCCAGCGCCGCCCGCAGG
>JALVPS010000282.1 GCA_027031685.1 Gammaproteobacteria bacterium
GCTGGCGCATGGTCATGCCCGACGCCAGCTGGCTGGAGGTGGAGCGCCTGGACCACAACCTGGGCAAGATCCACGAGCAGGAGACCGTGCGCTTCCGCCTCACGCGCTTCGAGCAGGACGGGCGCACCCCGCGCGGCGAGCCGGAGGTGCTGGCCATTCCCGGCCACCGCTTCCGCAAGGCCGGCCTGGGCAAGGACGTCACCGACAAGTTCCTGTCCGGCCTGCCCGGCGTGCAGAAGGAGGGCTGCGACGGGCTGATCACCTCGGCCGTGTTCGTGCTGCACCGCATGCCGGCGGTCATCCACACCGTGTGCCTGGAGTTCTACGGCACCGACCTGCGCGAGGCGGTGCCGGCCATCGTGGCCATCCGCGACCACCTGGCGGCCGATCCGGAGGTGGTGCTGGCCGGGCTGGAGCACCTGGACGAGCGCTACGTGAAGGCCGTGCGCTACACGCCCAAGAGCGCCCGCGGCGAACTGCCCAAGATGGTGCTCATCGCCGACGTGGCCGGCGACGACGAGGCGGCCGTGGCGCGCGCCGCCCAGGCCGTGGTGGCCATCGCCGCCGAGCGGCACGGCGAGGGCTTCATCGCCGTCAGTCCCGAGGCGCGCCGCCAGTTCTGGGCCGACCGCGCCCGCACGGCGGCCATCGCCGCCCACACCAACGCCTTCAAGATCAACGAGGACGTGGTCATCCCCCTGGAGCGGCTGGCCGACTACTCGGAAGGCATCGAGCGCATCAACATCGAGCAGTCCATCCGCAACAAGCTGGACATCGTGGCCGCCGTGCGCGACTACCTGCAGGGCGATCCGCACGAGCTGCACCCGGACCCGGCCGAGGGCGGCAGCAGCGAGCAGGCGGCCCTCATCGCCGACAAGCTGGACACCGCCCTGTGCTGCCTGGCCGAGGCGGAGCGCCGCTGGCAGGCCATCCTGACGCACATGGACGAGCCGGCCGCCGCCCACGACGCGCTGCTGGACGACACCGCCCGCGCCGACCTGCGCCCCGACGACCGCCTGCTGGACCTGCTGCTGCGGCGCAGCCTGCGCATCTCCTGGCGGCGCAAGCTGGCGCGCTGCGTGAACGCCCTGTTCGCCGGCGACGACTTCGCCCCCCTGCGCGCGCGCATCGGCGCCATCCACCGCGACATCCGCAATCGCCGCCTGTTCGTGGCCCTGCACATGCACGCCGGCGACGGCAACGTGCACACCAACATCCCGGTGCACTCCAACGACTACGCCATGCTGCAGGAGGCCGAGCGCATCGTGGACCGTGTCATGGCCCTGGCCACCGCGCTGGGCGGCGTCATCTCCGGCGAGCACGGCATCGGCCTGACCAAGTACCAGTACCTGTCGGAGGCGGCCAAGCAGGCCTTCGCCGACTACAAGCGGCAGATCGACCCCGACGGCCGCTTCAACCGCGGCAAGCTCATGCCCGGCTCCGGGCTGCACAACGCCTACACCCCCTCCCTGCGGCTGGTGCAGCAGGAGGCGCTCATCCTGGAGGACAGCGCCCTCGGCGAACTCAACGACCAGATCCGCCACTGCCTGCGCTGCGGCAAGTGCAAGCCGGTGTGCACCACCCACGTGCCGCGCGCCAATCTGCTCTACTCGCCGCGCAACAAGATCCTGGCCACCGGCCTGCTCATCGAGGCCTTCCTGTACGAGGAGCAGACGCGGCGCGGCCTGTCCCTGCGCCACTTCGACGAGTTCAACGACGTGGCCGACCACTGCACCATCTGCCACCGCTGCCTCAAGCCCTGCCCGGTGGACATCGACTTCGGTGACGTCACCGTGCGCATGCGCGACATCCTGCGCGAGCGCGGCCAGCGCCGCGCCAGCCCGGCCACCGCGCTGGCCATGGCCTTCCTCAACATCCGCAGCCCGCGCCGCATCCGTGCCCTGCGCAAGGCCATGATCCAGTGGGGCTACCGCGCCCAGCGCCTGGCGCACGCCGCCTGGCACCGCCTGGGCCGGCCCGGCCAGCGCCCGCGCCCGGCCGCCACCCAGGGCAAGCCGCGCGTGGTGGAGCAGGTGGTGCACTTCGTCGACAAGCCCCTGCCGGCCGGCCTGCCCAGCCAGACGGCGCGCGCCCTGCTGGGCATCGAGGACGCCCGCTACGTGCCCATCCTGCGCGACCCGGCCCGTGCCGAGGGGGCCGAGGCGGTGTTCTACTTCCCCGGCTGCGGCTCCGAGCGGCTGTTCGGCCAGGTGGGGCTGGCCACCCTGGCCATGCTGTACGAGGTGGGCGTGCAGACCGTGCTGCCGCCCGGCTACCTGTGCTGCGGCTACCCGCAGGAGGCCGGCGGCGACCACCCCCGCGGCCGCGCCATCACCACCGAGAACCGGGTGCTGTTTCACCGCGTGGCCAATACCCTCAACTACCTCGACATCCAGACCGTGCTGGTGTCCTGCGGCACCTGCATGGACCAGCTCCTCAAGTACGAATTCGGGCAGATCTTCCCCGGCTGCCGGCTGCTCGACATCCACGAGTTCTTGCTGGAGAAGGGCGTCAGACTGGACGGCGTGGAGGGGGTGCAGTACCTCTACCACGACCCCTGCCACACCCCCATCAAGACGCGCGCCCCGCTGGGTGTGGCCCGCGAGCTGCTGGGCGCGCCCGTGGCGCTGTCCGACCGCTGCTGCGGCGAGGCCGGCACCTTCGCCGTCAGCCGGCCGGACATCGCCACCCAGGTGCGCTTCCGCAAGCTGGAGGAGATCCGCGCCGGCATCCGCGGCTACACCGGCGGCAAGCGCGTGACCGGCGGCGAGGTGAAGATGCTCACCACCTGCCCGGCCTGCCAGCAGGGCCTGGAGCGCTATCGCGAGGACACCGGCCTGCAGACCGACTACATCGTGGTGGAAATGGCCCGCCACCTGCTGGGGGAAGACTGGCAGCGCCGCTTCGTGGAACGCGTGCGGCGCGAGCAGGGGGTGGAGCAGGTGCTGCTCTAGCCGGCGGGCCGCTCAACCCCGGCCCGATCAGGGATTTGCCGGGCAGGAAAACGCCGCTCTGATAAAATAGACTGATTCCAGATCGAGGCCGCCTCCCGAAGCGGCCCCATTCCCACCACCATCCAACCGATCGATAACCGGAAACGAGAACCATGGAACACAAACTGCCCGAACTGCCCTATGCCATCGACGCCCTGGAGCCCGTGCTCTCCAAGGAGACCCTGGAGTACCACTACGGCAAGCACCACGCCACCTACGTCGCCAACCTGAACAAGCTCATCCCGGGCACGGAATTCGAGGACATGGCCCTGGAGGACATCGTCAAGAAGTCGTCCGGCGGCATCTTCAACAACGCCGCCCAGGTGTGGAACCACACCTTCTACTGGAACTGCTTCAAGCCTAACGGCGGTGGCGCGCCCAGCGGCGCCCTGGCCGAGGCCATCGACAAGGCCTTCGGCTCCTTCGATGCCTTCAAGGAGCAGTTCTCCACCTCCGCCGCCACCAACTTCGGCTGCGGCTGGACCTGGCTGGTGAAGAACGCCGACGGCGGCCTGGAGATCATGAACACCACGGGCGCCGGCACGCCCCTCACCGACGACGGCAAGACCGCCCTGCTCACCGTGGACGTGTGGGAGCACGCCTACTACATCGACTACCGCAACGCCCGCCCCAAGTACCTCGAGTCCTACTGGAACATCGTCAACTGGGACTTCGTGGCTGCCAACTTCGGCGCCTGAGCCGTCTTGCGACACAGCTAAAAGGGGCGTCCTGCGGGGCGCCCTTTTTGCTTGGGGTGGCCCCAATGGTCCGGTTTGCGAAACGGTCGCTAACGGTACCGGGCGGGGCCGGCCACAATGCCGCTCCCTCCCACCGCAACAGGAGCCTCCATGTCCCGCCTCCTTCTCCTGCTGCTGGCGCTGGCCGTGGGCCTGGCCGCCGGCAGTTGGCTGCAGCGCAACGACCTGCCACGCCGGGTGGCCGAGCATTTCGGCTGGCTGGGCGATGCCGAGGTCGAGCTGACCCCCTTCTACTGGCGCACCCTCAAGTACCAGCACCGCGTCACGCAGAACACCCTGCCGGGCACGGTGCACTTCATCGGCGACAGCTTCGTGCAGGGGCTGGCCGTGTCCGCCGTGGCCACGCCGGCCGTCAACTTCGGCATCGGTGGCGACACCACCCTGGGCATGCTGCGCCGCATCCCCGAATACCCCTCGCTGCAGAGCGCGCGCGCCGTGGTGCTGGCCGGCGGCTACAACGACCTGTGGCGCCACGACGACGACTACATCGTCGCCAACTACCGGCGCATCCTGGCCGCCCTGCCAAAGGGCGTGCCGGTGGTGCTCACCGCCCTGTTCCCCGTCAACGAGCGCATCGAGCCCGCTCTGGCCGGCAAGAACCGGCGCATCGCCGGCCTCAACCGGCGCCTGGCCGCCCTGTGTGGCGGCTGGCCCGGCTGCCACTTCCTGGACATCGGCGACCGCCTCCGCGATGGCGACGGCCAGCTGGCCGCGCCCTACCAGGCGGGCGACGGCCTGCACCTGGTGGGCGAGGGCAATGCCATCTGGATCCGCGCCCTGCGCGCGGTGCTGACGCGGGTGGCGCCGGGCTGATCCGGCGGCCCGGCGCGGCCGCCGTCAGTCGAGCTGCTTGAGGTGGTCGGCCAGGCGGATGGCCAGGGCCAGGATGGTGAGGGTGGGATTGGCGTAGCCGCCGGTGGTGAACACGCTGCTGCTGGCGATGTGCAGGTTGGGCACGCCGTGCACGGTGCAGTTGCGGTCCACCACGCCCTGCGTGGGGTCGTCGTGCATGCGGGTGGTGCCCATGAGGTGGTGCAGGCCCTGGGCGCCGAT
>JALVPS010000283.1 GCA_027031685.1 Gammaproteobacteria bacterium
AACCCGCACAACGGCACCGCCTGCGGATCGCTCGTGGACAGCCTGGCCATCGCCCCCTATTTCGGCGGCCACGTGGGGCAGCCGGCCAACGAGGCCACGGTGACCGCCTGGACGCAGCAGGCCGATGGCGGCCTGAACGCCCTGTTCAACGAGCTGCGCAATGGCGGCACCCTGCCGGACAGCGGCGGCGGCCACGGGGCCATTGTCGACGCCATGGCCGGCGTGGCCGCCCACCGCCAGATCGCCACCGACTACGGCCTGCATCTGCTGGCCTACGAGGCCGGCCAGCACCTGGCGGCGGTGGGCGGCGTGGCCGACAACGCCGCCGTGGTGAACCTGTTCACGGCCGCCAACCGCGACCCGCGCATGGGCCAGCTCTACACCGACTACCTGGTCGCCTGGCGCGCCAACGGCGGCGAGCGGGCCGCCCTGTATCTGTCCGTGGGACCGTACGACAAGTGGGGCGCCTGGGGCCTCAAGGAGCACCAGGCCCAGGCCGGCTCGCCCAAATGGGATGCGGTGCAGGCCTATCTGGATGGCAACACCTGCTGGTGGTCCGGCTGCGGCCTCGGTGGCGGGCGCGACGGTGATGGCGACGGCGTGACCGACTGGCTGGACGTGTGCAGCGCGGTGGCCGACTGGCCGCAGCGCGACACCGACCGCGACGGCTACGGCAACGCCTGCGATGCCGACCTGGACAACGACGGCAGCGTGGCCACGGGCGACCTGACGCGCTTCCGCAGCGCCTTCCTCACCGCCGATGCCAACGCCGACCTGGACGGCGACGGCCACGTCAACTTCGCCGATCTGGCCCGCCTGCGGGCCGGCTGGGGGCAGCCGCCCGGGCCCTCCGGACTGGCCAGCCGGCCATGAGCCGCCGCGCCGTCCGCGCCCTGCCGGCCGCCGCGCTGGTGCTGGTCGCGGCGGCGCGGGCCGACCTGGCGGCCGACATCGGCCACGCGCGCCTGGCCGCCGAGCTGGGCGGCGCCCTGCCGGACGGCAGCGGCGTGCCGGTGACCCACACCGAGGCGCGCGTGTACGTGGACCACGACGGCGACCCGTCCACCCCGGCGGTGGCCGCCTGGCTGCCGGACGTGGCGGACCCGGAGTTCGCCGGCAAGACCCTCATCGACCGCACGGGCGCCACGCCCGGCGCCTACTCGGGCCACGCCACCGCCGTGGCCCGCCTGTTCTACGGCAACACCACCTCCATCGCCCCGGGCATCACCGCCGTGGACGCCTGGCTGGCCGACGACTGGTTGGAGGCCGGCTGCGTCAGCGCCGGGCCCGGGCAGCCCTGTGCCGACGACGGGCGCGTGGCCAATCACAGCTGGGTGGGCAGCTTCGACGACCCGGCGGTGGACAGCGACCTGCTGCGCCGCATCGACTGGCTGGCCCGGCGCGACGAGGTCATCCACTGCGCCGGACTGACCAATGGCGGCGCCAACCGGCCCCTGCTGGCCAGCGCCTTCAATGTCCTCACCGTGGGGCGCAGCGACGGCGGCCACGGCAGCGGCGGTAGCGTGGCCGTGGACGCCGACTACCCGGCCGGCCGTCCGCGCCCCGCCCTGGTCGTCCCGCAGGGGACCACCAGCGCCGCCACGCCGGTGGCCTGCGCGGCCGCCGCCCTGCTGGTGCAGGCCGGCCATCAGCACCCCGGCTGGTCCACCGACCCCGTCGCCAACCACACCACCACGCGCCGCGGCGCCCTCGTCTACAACGCCGAGCGGGCCGCCGTGGTGCGCGCCGCGCTGCAGGCCGGCGCGGCGCGGGTGGTGCCCCGCAACAGCGACGGCACGAGCCTGCTCGACTACCGCCTCGACCCGGCGCGGCAGGCCGCCAACGGCCTGGACAGCCGCTTCGGCGCCGGCCAGCTGGACGTGTCCGCCAGCTACCACATCCTCGCCGGCGGCGAGCAGAACAGCGCCGAGGACCAGCCCGACGGGCAGATCGCCTGGCAGGGCTTCGACTACGACCCCCACTTCGGCGGCGCCAACGGCAGCAACGGCCGCGCCAGCTACCGGTTCCACACCGACGCCGCGCCGCGCCAGCTGTACGCCGCCCTGGTGTGGCCGCTGCACATCGACGGCGGCACGCCGGGGGCCTTCGACGGCCGCGCCACCCTGCACGCCCTGACGCTGCGCCTGTACGACGTGACCGGCGGCGGCGAGACCCTGGTGGCCGAGCGGGACGGCGCCGGCGACAACAGCGCCCACCTGTGGCTGCCCCTGGCGCCGGGGCGCGACTACCGGCTGCAGGTGGACACCACCGGGCCGGCCTTCGACGGGCCCTACGCCCTGGCCTGGCGCATGCCGCCCGATGCCGACCACGACGGTCTGGACGACGACCGTGACAACTGCCCGCGGTGCGCCAACCCGCCGCAGCGCGACAGCGATGGCGACGGTTTCGGCAACCGCTGCGACGCCGACCTGGACCAGAGCGGGCGGGTCAACTTCGCCGACCTGTCCCTGCTGCGCGCCCGCTGGGGCGGCGCCGACCCCGACGCCGACCTGGACGGCGACGGCGTGGTGGGCGCCTCGGACCTGGACCTGCTGCGGCAGGACTTCCTGCAGCCGTCCGGCTGAGCCCCTGGCGGCGGCCGCCGGCGCTGCTACCTTCAGGGCAGACGCTTCACGCCGGAGGCCGCCATGCGCCATCTGCTGCCCCTGCTCCTCGCCCTGCTGGCTGCTGCATACGCCAGCCCCGCCCCGGCGGTGCCCGCCGAGGACGGCTACACGCTGGAGGACGCCTATCCCGGCCGTCGCTTCACCTTGGCCACGGGCGTGTACGCCGCGCCGGGCGACGCACGCCACCTGTACGTGCTGGAGCGGGCCGGGCGCGTGTTGCGCTTCGCACGGGACGGAAGCGGACCGCCCGAGGTGGTGCTAGACCTGCGCGCGGCGGTGGACAGCCGCGCCCCGGAGGCCGGCCTGCTGGGCCTGGCCTTCGACCCGGACTGGCCGCGCATGCCACGGGTGTGGCTGTCCTACACCGCACCCGGCCGCGACGGGGCGGCGCTGGAGACGCGCCTGGTGCGCATGGAGAGCGGCGACGGCGGCCGCCACTTCGACCTGGCCAGCGCGCGCCTCGTGCTGCGCCTGGACCAGCCCTGGGCCAACCACAACGGCGGGCGCATCGCCTTCGGCCCGGATGGCTACCTCTACTTCGGCCTGGGCGACGGTGGCGCCGGCGGCGACCCGCAGGGCAATGCCCAGCGGCTGGACACCTGGCTGGGCAAGCTGCTGCGCCTGGACGTGCGCGGCGCTGCGCCCTATGCCGTGCCGCCCGACAACCCGTTTGCGGGACAGGCCGGCGCGCGCCCGGAGATCTGGGCCTTGGGCCTGCGCAACCCCTGGGGCTGGGGTTTCGATCGCTCCACGGGGGCCCTGTGGCTGGGCGATGTGGGGCAGGACCGCTGGGAGGAGATCGACCGCATCGAGCGCGGCGGCAACTACGGCTGGAACCATCGCGAGGGGCGGCACTGCTTCAGGCCGCGCTTCGCCTGCCGCCGGCACGGGCTGATCGACCCGCTGGCCGAGTACGGCCACACGGGCGGGCGCTGCTCGGTGACCGGCGGCCACGTGTACCGCGGGCCGCGCCTGACGGCCCTGCGCGGCTGGTACGTGTACGGCGACTTCTGCAGCGGTGAGCTGTGGGCGCTGGACGCCGTCCGGCCGGGCCAGCCGCGGCGCCTGGGCGACACCGGCGTGGCCATCGCCGCCTTCGGCGAGGATGTGGACGGCGAGCTGCTGGTGGTGGAGTACGCCGGCCGCGGGCGGCTGCTGCGGCTGGCCCCGGCCGCCCGGGTGGGCGAACCGTGACGGCGGTCGCGTCGCGTCGCGCTTGCGGCCACCGCACGGCGGGCCATTGCTACACTGTGTCCAGTCCCACGTTTCCGGTTGGAGCCGCCATGCGTCCCCTGCGCCTCCTCCTGTCGATCCTGTTCCTCGGCCTGACCGGCAGCGCCCTGGGCGCCGGTCCGCCGCCCGGCCTGCTGCACCAGGCCACCCAGACCGGCAGCGTGCGCGTCATCGTGACCCTGCGCCTGCCGACGCGCCCCGAGGGCCAGCTCGGGCCGGCCGACGCCGCCCGCCAGCAGGAATCCATCGCCGCCCTGCAGGGCACCGTCCTGGCCGCCCTGCAGGGCGTGCGTGCCCGCGCCGTGCGCCGCTTCCGCCACATCCCCTACCTGGCCCTGGAGACCGACGCCGCCGGTCTGGACCGGCTGGCCCACAGCCCTTGGGTGGCGGCGTTGTGGGCGGACCCTCTGGCCCGCCCCCTGCTGGCCGAGAGCGCGCTCCTCGTCGGCGGTGTCGCCATGGCCCTGGCCGGCCACGATGGTGGCGGTCAGGCGGTGGCCGTGCTGGACACCGGCGTGGATGCCAGCCATTCCTTCCTGGCCGGCAAGGTGGTGGCCGAGGCCTGTTACTCCACGCGCTCCGCGGCCTATGCTTCCAGCACCCTGTGTCCGGATGGCACGGAGACCTCCACCGCGCCTGGCGCCGGCGTCAACTGCAGTGGCATGGGCGGCTGTGACCACGGCACCCACGTGGCCGGCATCGCCGTGGGGCGCGACCCGGGCGGGCTGGGCTTCCACGGCGTCGCGCCCGGCGCCAGCCTCATCCCCATCCAGGTCTTCTCCCGCTTCGATTCGTCCTCGCTGTGCTCTCCCGGCCCCACGCCCTGCATCCTCAGCTGGGGCTCCGACCAGCTGGCGGCCCTGGAACACGTCTATGACCTGCGCAACAGCCTCACCATCGCCGCCGTCAACATGAGCCTGGGCGGTGGGCGATACAGTGCCTTCTGTGATGACAACCTCGGCCCCCTCAAGGCGGCCATCGACAACCTGCGCTCGGTGGGCATCGCCACCGTCATCGCCAGCGGCAACGACGGCGCCACTGGCCAGCTCTCCGCGCCGGCCTGCATCTCCAGCGCCATCAGCGTGGGCGCCAGTTGCGACGCGGGCGGCGGCTACTGCCCGGGCGGGGTGGACACCATCGCCGGTTACTCCAACGTGGCCTCCTTCCTGTCCCTGCTGGCGCCCGGCTCGCTGATCCAGTCCTCCGTGCCCGGCGGCGCCTACGCCAGCTCCAACGGCACCTCCATGGCCGCGCCTCACGTGGCTGGCGCCTGGGCCCTGCTGCGCCAGCGCTCGCCGGCCATCGGCGTGGACACCGCCCTGCGCCTGCTGCGCGACACCGCCCACCCCGTCGACGACACCCGTAGCGGCGGCAGCCTCACCGGCCTGCCGCGCATCGACCTCGCCAACCTGCTGCGCCAGGACCCCGACCACGACGACCTGGCCGCCGTATCCGACAACTGCGCCCTGGAAACCAACCCCGACCAGCGCGACAGCAACGGCGACGGCTTCGGCAACCTGTGCGACCCGGACCTCGACAACGACGGTGACGTGGACGGCGCCGACCTCACCCAGTTCCGCACCGCCTTTCTCGGCAGCAGCGCCGATCCCGATTTCGACGGTGATGGCCGCGTCAACTTCGCCGACCTCTCCCGCCTGCGCAAATACTTCGGTGGCCCGCCCGGGCCGGCCCACAGCGCTTTGCCCTGAACGGGGGGCGTCGCCGGGTCCGCTGTGCTTGACCCGGCCTACCCGGGGCGAGGATCGTAGGCCCGATCAAGCGCAGCGGATCGGGCAAAGAGGCTTGTTGGGCGAGACACGACGGTGAGCAATTTCAAACGGCTCTACCTCGATGGCGGCTGCTATTTCTTCACCGTGGTTACTCACAAGCGTCGCCGTTGGCTCACGACGCCCGAGGCGCGGCATCGCCTGCGTGAAGCGATGACGCGTGTGCGCGTGCGTTATCCCCTGATCGTTGATGCCATTGTCCTTTTGCCGGATCACCTGCACTGCATCTGGCGGCTGCCGGAAGGTGACAGCGACTTTTCGACCCGCTGGCGGTTGATAAAGCACTTTGTGTCGACAGGACCGACGCTCCGCGCACAGGCCCCGTTGTGGCAGCCGCGTTTCTGGGAGCATGCGATCCGCAATGAGGACGACTGGCGAAGGCATATGGATTACATCCATTTCAACCCGGTCAAGCATGGGTTGGCCGAACGCCCCGGGGACTGGCCGTACAGTTCGTTCACCCGGGCGGTGGAAAAGGGGCTGTACGAACCCGGGTGGGGCTGCCAGGTGCCAATATCGTTGCGGGAAATGAATTTGGAGTAGGCCCGATCAAGCGGAGCGGATCGGGCAAGGGGGTGGCATCGAGGCGAGGTTAATGCCGGTTCCGCTGCGCTTGAACCGGCCTACCGGGGGCGTGGATCGTAGGCCTGATCAAGCGGAGCGGATCGGGCAAGGGGGTGGCATTGAGGCGAGGTTGATGCCGGGCCCGCTGCGCCAACCCCGGCCTACGAAGCGGTGTCCTCGCCGCGCAGGCGGGCGCGCAGGGCGGCGGCGACGGCGTCCAGGCGGGCTTGTTCTCGGGCGGCCTGCGCGGCGCTCACGGGGCCGACGGTGGTGTAGCGGCGCAGGAGGTGCAGGGCCTCTTCCACGGGGTCGCCGCCGTGGCCGCCGTGCAGGGTGGCGTTGAGGCGCTCGACCTGGCGGGCCATGCGTTCGGCCTGGTGCTCGGGCGGGCTGGGCACGTTGAGGAGGATCTCCAGGTCGAGCAGCAGGTCGGCGCGGCGCGCGGCGTGCTCGGCCAGGGTCTCGGCGGGCAGCCGGGGCAGGGCGTCGGCGGTCTCGAAGCGTTCTTCCATGCGCGCCGGCGCGCCACGGGAGATGGCGTCCCAGCGCTCGGTGTAGCGGGCCAGGGTGGCGTCGTCGCAGCCGGTCAGGCAGGCCGACTCCAGCTCGGTGAGCAGAGCGTGCTGGGCCAGCAGCTGGTCCATCTCGGCCTCGGTCTGGCGCGCCTCCCACTGCTGCCAGGCCTGCCGCGCGGCGCGGCCGGCGGCCTGGAAGCGGCGCGTGAGGGCCTCGGCCTCGCGGCCGCGCGGGATGTCCAGTTCGGCCCAGCGTTGCTCCAAGGCCTCCAGCGCGCGCGGCACCTCGGCCGGCTGGCGCGCCAGCTGCTCGGCCTCCGCGCACAGGGCCTCCATGGCCTCCAGGCGGGCGCGCTGGGCCCGTCCGGCGGCGTCGCGGCGGGCGCGGTCGCGCTCGTACACGGCGTCCAGGGCGGCGCGGAAGCGCTTCCACAGGCGCTGTTCGTCGCGCTGGCGGCCGGCCACGGTGGGCTGCCAGGCGCGCTGGGCGGCGCGGGCGGCGCGCAGGGCGGCGGCCAGGTCCTCGCTGTCGCGCAGGGCCTCCACCTCGGCGATGAGGGCCTCGCGGGCGCGCCGGCTGCGCTCCCGTTCCGGGGCCAGGTGCTCCTCCAGGGCGGCCACGGCGGCGCGGTAGCGGGCGTGGATGGCCTCCCAGTCCACGCGGTCCACGGGGCCGGCCTTGCGCCAGCGGTTCTGCAGGGCGTGGTAGCGCTTGTCGATGGCCCGCCAGTCGGGCTGTGACCAGTCGGTGTCGTGGGCCAGGGCCTCCAGCTCGGCGCAGATGGCCTCGCGCTGGGCCAGGTGGCGCTGGCGCCGCTCGGCCTCGGCGGCGCGGTGTTCGGCCACCAGCTGGTAGGCGGCGTTGCAGGCGGCGTCGAAGCGCTTCCACAGCGGGCGGGCGATGGCCGGGTCGATGCGGCCCAGCTTCTTCCAGCGCTCGCGCAGGGCCTTGACGGCCTTGGCGCGCTCGGCGGGCGTCTGCGGCTGTTCGCGCAGGGCCTCGGCCTCGGCGATGAGCTCCTCGCGGGCGCGGTCGGTGCCCCAGTGGCGCCAGCTGCGCAGCTCGCGGATGCGGGGGGCGAATTCGCGCAGGCGCGCCTCGATGGCCTTGCGCCGCTCGGCGGGCAGTTCGGGCAGCTCGCCGAGGCGCTGGCGGATGCGCGCCTCCAGCCGGTCCGACTCGCCCAGGCGGTCCTCCTCCAGCCAGGTGGCGATCTGCTCGAGCCAGCCCTCGATCTCGGCCAGGCCCTGCTCGCGGCGGGCGGCCTGCTGGGCCAGGCGCGCCTGCAGGCGGTCGCGCAGGCGCTGGAACTGGTTGCGGTATTCCTCGGCCAGGGCGGGGTTGGGGGGCAGTTTCTGCGCCGCCCAGGCGGTCTCGATCTCTTCCATCACGCGGGCGCGCACCACCTTGCGGCCCAGCTCGCGCTCGGCGCGCTGCAGCAGGCGCTCCAGCTCGGCGCAGCGGCTGGCGCTGGCGCGCAGCTCGTCCACCAGGCGGCGGCACTCGGCCAGGGCGGCGTGGAAGCGGTTGGCCAGGGGCGCCTCCTGCCGTTCCGGCAGCACGGGCAGGGCGGCCCAGTCGGCGCGCAGCACGTCCAGGGTGGCCTGCAGCTCTTCGGCCTCGCCGGGGGCCAGGCGCAGGCGGCCGCGCAGCCGCTCGGCGAAGGTCTCGGCCAGCTCGCACTGTTCGGTCTTGGCGGCGATGGCGGGGGCCAGCTCGTCCTGGCGGGCGCGCTGCTCGGCGATGCGCGTCTCGGCGGCCTGCAGGGCGGCGTCGATGCGCGCCCGCTCGTCCTCGGGGCTCTCCTCGCGCGCCGCCTGCCACTGGCCGCGCAGCACCTGCAGGCGGGTCTGGTCCCGCTGCCAGCGCTCGCCGCGTCCCAGGCTGTCCAGCTCGTCGGCCAGGGCCTGGCGGGCGGCGGCCGCCTCGCGCGCCGCCTGCAGGGCCTCCAGCCGCTCGCGCAGCAGCTGGCTGGTGCGCTTGTCGCGCTTGCCCAGCCGCTTCAGGCAGCGCCGCAGCAGGGCCTCGTCGTCCAGGCGGCGGGCGGCGGCCTGGCGCACGGCGCCGTCGGGGTCGTCGCTGCACAGGCGGGCCAGCGTCTCGGGGTCGTCGATGCGGCGCGCGGCCAGCTCGCGCAGGCGGGCGTCGCCCAGCCGCGGGGCGACCTCGGCCAGGCGCGCCGGGTCGGCGTGGTGGCGCAGGGCGCGGGCCAGCCGCTCGCTCCATTGCAGGGCCTCCGGCTCGCGCGTCAGCAGGCGGTCGAACTGGGCCTGCCAGGCCTGGGCGCCGACGCGCTCGGCGGGCACCTGCAGCAGGGCGTCCAGGTGGCCGATGGCGCCCAGGGCGGCGTGTCGCACGGCGGGGTCCTCGTCCTCGCGGGCGATGCGCGCCAGCAGGGCGTCGTCGTCCAGCCCGGCCACGGCGGCGGCGCGCACGGCCGGGTCCTTGTGCTGCCAGCGGGGCTTGATGAAGCGCTTCAGCATGGCGGCCCTCCGCGGTTCACTTGACGCGCATACCCGGCTCGGCGCCGTCGTCCGGCGACAGCAGGTACAGGTCCTTGCCGCCCGGGCCGGCGGCCAGCACCATGCCCTCGGAGACGCCGAAGCGCATCTTGCGCGGCTTGAGGTTGGCCACCATGACGGTGAGGCGGCCCACCAGATCCTGCGGGTCATAGGCCGACTTGATGCCGGCGAACACGTTGCGCGTCTCGCCGCCCAGGTCGAGGGTCAGGCGCAGCAGCTTGTCGGCGCCCGCCACGTGCTCGGCGGCGGCGATGCGCGCCACGCGCAGGTCTACCTTGGCGAAGTCGGCGAACTCGATCTCTTCGGCGATGGGCTCGGCGGCCAGCGGCCCGGCGGGTTCGGTGGCCCCGGCGGAGGGCGCGGCGCTGGGGGCCAGGGCCTCGCGGCTGGCGGCCAGCAGGGCCTCGGTCTGCTTTTCCTCGATGCGCGTCATGAGCGGGCGGAAGCGCTCGATGACGTGGTCCAGCAGCGGCTCGGCCACGTCGTCCCAGCGCTGCGGCGGCAGGCGCAGGAAGCCGCAGGCGCGCTCGGCCAGCCGGGGCAGCACGGGCTGCAGATAGACGAGCAGGACGCGGAACAGGTTGAGGCCCTGGGTGGCGATGCCCTGCACCGAGGGGACGGTCTCGGGGTCCTTGATGCGCACCCAGGGCTTCTGCTCGTCGATGTACTGGTTGGCCAGGTCGGCCAGGGCCATGATCTCGCGCATGGCGTGGCCGAACTCGCGCCGCTCGTACAGGTCGGCGATCTCCTCGCCGGCGCGCACGAAGGTCTCGTACAGGTCCGGGTCGGGCAGGGCACCGGCCAGGCGGCCGTCGAAGCGCTTGCTGATGAACCCGGCGCAGCGCGAGGCGATGTTGACCAGCTTGCCCACCAGGTCGGCATTCACGCGGCTGCGGAAGTCGTCCAGATTGAGGTCGATGTCGTCGATGCCCGGCCCCAGCTTGGCGGCGAAGTAGTAGCGCAGGTATTCCGGGTCCAGGTGCTCCAGGTAGGTGCGCGCCTGGATGAAGGTGCCGCGCGACTTGGACATCTTCTGCCCGTTGACGGTGAGAAAGCCGTGGCAGTGCACCCGCGTGGGGCGGCGGAAGCCGCCCACGCCGAGCATGGCGGGCCAGAACAGGGTGTGGAAGTAGGCGATGTCCTTGCCGATGAAGTGGTGCAGCTCCGTGGTCGCGTCGCGGCCCCAGAAGCGGTCGAAGTCGATGCCGGCGCGGTCGCACAGCTGGCGGAAGCTGGCCATGTAGCCCACCGGCGCGTCCATCCACACGTAGAAGTACTTGCCCGGCGCATCGGGGATCTCGAAACCGAAGTAGGGGGCGTCGCGGGAGATGTCCCAGTCGGTGAGGCCGGCCTCGAACCACTCGTCCAGCTTGTGGGCGATCTCCGGCTGCACCGGGCCGCTGCGCGTCCAGTCGCGCAGCATGCCCTCGAAGTGGCTGAGCTTGAAGAACAGGTGCTCGGACTCCTTCAGCACCGGCCGCGCCCCGGAGATCACCGACACGGCGTTCTTCAGGTCCGTGGGGGCGTAGGTGGCGCCGCACACCTCGCAGGAGTCGCCGTACTGGTCGGGGGCGCCGCAGCGGGGGCACTCGCCGCGGATGAAGCGGTCCGGCAGGAACATGCCCGCCTCCGGGTCGTAGGCCTGGCGGATGACGCGCCGCTCGATGTGCCCCTGCTCGCGGGCCGCCTCGTAGATGGCGGTGACCAGCCGGCGGTTCTCCTCGGAGTGGGTGTTGCCGTAGTGGTCGAAGGCGATGTGGAAGTCGGCGAAGTCGGCGCGGTGCTCGCGGCCCACCCGCTCGATGAGCTCCTCCGGCGTGATGCCCTCCTGGCGGGCGCGCAGCATGATGGGCGTGCCGTGGGCGTCGTCCGCGCACACGTAGTGGCACTCGTGGCCGCGCGCGCGCTGGAAGCGCGCCCAGATGTCGGTCTGGATGTACTCCACCAGGTGGCCCAGGTGGATGGGACCGTTGGCGTAGGGCAGGGCGCTGGTGACCAGGATGGCGCGTTTTTCTCGTGGCATGGGCAAGCGGGACTCGGCAGGGGGCGAAGCCCGCTAAATTAGCAGATTTGCGGGGTGGGGGCAGTAGCGAGGGGAGGGGATATAAAAAACCCTGTAAGCCAGAACCGTGATGGTTCTGCTACACGTAATCGAGCGCCTCCTTGTAGCGCTCCGACAGGTCGGACGGACCTGCGGCAATGCCGGCCAATCGTGCCAGCAGGCGGCGGTTGCGGTCCCGGTTTGCCTGCCCGGTGTCTTCCTGGGTGACGCGGAAATACAGGTCCAGCGCCTCGCGCAGGATCTGCGTGCGGGTCTTGCCGGTACGCCGTTGCAGGGCCTCCAGGCGGCGGGCATGTTCCTCGTCGAAGCGGGCGGTGATGCGCATGGCTGTCTCGGCTGTCGGACGTGTCCGACAGCCTAGCACGGGTCTACACGCGATGCAGGATGTGCGCCTCGACCCAGGTCCACACCCCCAGGTGGTGGTTGGGGAACAGGTCGATGCCCAGGGCGGACTTGATCATGTACAGGGCCAGCAGGCCGAGCAGGATGGAGAAGCCCAGGTAGCCCAGCCAGAAGCCGAATTCGGCCATGGAGAAGAATTTTTCCTGGCGGCGGGTGAGTTCGCGCCGGTCGCGGCCGGCGATGATCACGAAGTACCAGCGCCAGCGCCAGAAGCCGAAGCTGTGGCGGATGTCGATGGCATGGCGGCGCCACTGCTGGCGCAGGGCTCGTTGCAGGGCGGTGCGCTGTTCCGGGCTGAGGCTGGCGCGCAGCTCGGCCGGCAGGCGCTCGAAGAGGCGGTCCCCGAAGTCGGGGGAAGCGGTGTGGGACATGGCTGCCTGTTCTTGTTGTTGTGTGCAGCCATCCGTGGCGGGTGCGGCGGATTCGGGCGGCTTCCCGTGCCGTCCGGGGGCCAGTGTGGGTGGCGCGGCGGCGGCCTGCAAGGCCCCGGCCGGCGCGCGGCCCGACCGCGGGGATGGGCGGCGGGCGCAACGGCTATAATGTGAGGCCCTTTCCGCGGCGGGACGCCAGCCATGAACGAGCCTTTTCGCATCGAGCGCGACAGCATGGGCGAGGTACCCGTGCCGGCGGACGCCCTGTGGGGCGCCCAGACGCAGCGCGCAGTGGACAATTTCCGCATCAGCGGCCAGCCCATGCCGCGTGCCTTCCTGCGTGCCCTGGGGCTGGTCAAGGCGGCCTGCGCGCGCGCCAATGCCGCCCTGGGCACGCTGGATCAGGCCCGTGCCGAGGCCATCGCCGCGGCGGCGCTGGCGGTGGCCGAGGGCGAGCACGACGACCAGTTCCCGGTGGACGTGTTCCAGACCGGCTCCGGCACCAGCAGCAACATGAACGCCAACGAGGTGATCGCCCACCTGGCGGCGAAGGCCCTGGGCGAGCCGGTGCACCCCAACGACCACGTCAACCGCAGCCAGAGCTCCAACGACGTCATCCCCACCACCCTCCACGTGGCGGCGCGGCTGGTGCTGGAGCAGGCCCTGCTGCCGGCCCTGGACCACCTGCGCGGCACCGTGGAGCAGCGCGCCGCCGGGCTGCGCGGGGTGATCAAGACCGGCCGCACGCACCTGATGGACGCGGTGCCCGTCAGCATGGCGCAGGAGCTGGGCGGCTGGGCGGCCCAGCTGGGCGCGGCGCGCGAGGGCATCGCGCGCGCCGGCGAGGCGTTGCGGGCCCTGCCCATCGGCGGCACGGCGGTGGGCACGGGGCTCAATGCGCCGCCCGGCTTCGACGACGCCGTGTGCCAGCGGCTCACGGAGCTGACCGGGCTGGAGTTCCGCCCCATGGCCGACAAGTTCATGGGCCTGTCCAGCCAGGACCCGGCGGTGGCCTTGAGCGGCCAGCTCAAGGTGCTGGCGGTGGCGCTCATGAAGATCGCCAACGACCTGCGCTGGATGAACTCGGGCCCCCTGGCCGGCCTGGCCGAGATCCGCCTGCCGGCCCTGCAGCCGGGCAGCTCCATCATGCCCGGCAAGGTCAACCCGGTGATCCCGGAGGCGGTGTGCATGGTGGCGGCGCAGGTGATCGGCAACGACGCGGCCATCACCGTGGCCGGCCAGTCCGGCAACTTCCAGCTCAACGTGATGCTGCCGCTGGTGGCGGTGAGCCTGCTGCAGAGCCTGGCGCTGCTGGCCAATGCCATGCGCCACCTGGCCGACAAGGCGGTGGCCGGCTTCGAGGTGAACGAGGCGCGCGTGGCCGAGCCGCTGGCGCGCAACCCCATCCTGGTCACCGCCCTCAATGCCGTCATCGGCTACGAGCTGGGCGCGCGCATCGCCAAGACCGCCTACGCCGAGGGGCGGCCCATCCTGGACGTGGCCGCCGAGATGACCGGCCTGGACCGCGACGAGTTGGCGCGCCTGCTGGACCCGGCGCGGCTGGCCTGGCCCCACGAGTCCCATGACTGACGCGCCGCGCCGGGTACGCCTGGACAAGTGGCTGTGGGCGGCGCGCTTCTTCAAGACGCGTGCCCTGGCGGTGGCCGCCATCAGCGGCGGGCACGTGCATGTCAATGGCCAGCGCGTCAAGCCGTCGCGGGCCGTCAATGTGGGCGACCGCCTGCGCATCGTGCGCGGGCACAGCACCTTCGAGGTGG
>JALVPS010000284.1 GCA_027031685.1 Gammaproteobacteria bacterium
CCCCAGCAACCGGCCGCTGCGCCCCCGCCGGTGAATGACGACTTCGAGGACGACATCCCCTTCTGATCCTCCCGCCAGGGTGTCGAGTGTTTCACACTTTGTCACCATGCGGCCCTGGCGGGCGCGAATTGTAGAACGGGTTACTGGACAGGGAGGCGGCGCTGTAGGATAACTCCGCCGCCGTTGCATCCATCCCGTCAGCCCGGTAACCAATCACATGAAGAATCGCAAAGGGATCATCCTCGCCGGCGGATCCGGAACCCGCCTGTACCCGCTCACCCTCGCCACCAGCAAGCAGCTGATGGCGGTCTACGACAAGCCGATGATCTACTACCCGCTGTCCACGCTCATGCTGGCGGGTATCCGGGACATCCTGGTCATCACCACCCCGCAGGACGCGCCGGCCTTCCACAAGCTGCTCGGCGACGGCAGCCAGTGGGGCATCGACCTGCAATACGCCCAGCAGCCGCGGCCCGAGGGGCTGGCCCAGGCCTTTCTCATCGGCGCCGACTTCATCGGCAACGACAACGTCACCCTCATCCTGGGTGACAACATCTTCTACGCCAACGGCCTGTCCAGCCGCCTCAAGGCGGTGGCCGCCCAGCAGGAGGGGGCCACCGTGTTCGGCTACTGGGTGAACGACCCGGAGCGCTACGGGGTGGTGGAGTTCGATGCCGACGGCCACGCCCTCAGCATCGAGGAGAAGCCGGCCCGGCCGCGCTCCCACTACGCGGTCACCGGCCTGTACTTCTACGACAACGAGGTGGTGGACATCGCGCGCGGCATCCGCCCCTCGGCGCGCGGCGAGCTGGAGATCACCGACGTCAACAACGTCTATCTCCAGCGCGGCAAGCTGGAGGTGGAGCAGCTCAGTCGCGGCACGGCCTGGCTGGACACCGGCACCACCGCCTCGCTGCTGGACGCGGCCAATTTCATCCGTATCATCGAGGAGCGCCAGGGGCTGAAGATCTCCTGCCCCGAGGAGATCGCCTACAAGATGGGCTTCATCGACGCCGGCCGGCTGCGCGAGATCGCCGAGCCGCTGCGCAAGAGCGGCTACGGCGAGTACCTGCTGCGCCTGCTCGAGCGCCGGCAGTAGAGGGCGGCCCGTGCGCACGGTGCTGGTGACGGGGGGCAACGGCCAGCTGGGCTGGGAGCTGCAGCGGCACGCCCCGGACACGTGGTCCCTGCAGGCCCTGCCGCATGCGGCGCTGGACATCACCGACGCGGGGCAGATCGCCGCGGCGCTGGACGGCCTGCGCCCCGACTGGGTGGTCAACACGGCCGCCTACACCGCCGTGGACCGCGCCGAGAGCGAGCCGCGCCAGGCGCAGGCCATCAATGTGGAAGGACCGGCGCGGCTGGCCGAGGCCTGCGCCGCGCGCGGCATCGGCTTCGTCCATCTGTCCACCGATTTCGTCTTCGACGGGCGCCAGTCACGGCCCTACCGGCCAGACGACCCGCCCAACCCCCTCAGCGTGTACGGCCGCACCAAGCTGGCCGGCGAGCAGGCGGTGCGCGAGCGGCTGGGCGACGACGCGCTCATCGTGCGCACCTCCTGGGCCTATTCGGTGCACGGCCACAACTTCGTCAAGACCATGCTGCGCTGCCTGGCCGAACGGCCACAGGTGGACGTGGTCTGTGATCAGGTAGGCACGCCCACCTGGGCGGCCGGTTTGGCCCGCGCCCTGATCCGGGCCATCGAGCGCGACGTGCGCGGCATCGGCCACTGGACCGACAACGGCGTGGCCAGCTGGTACGACTTCGCCGTGGCCATCCGCGAGCTGGCCCTGCAGCTGGGCCTACTGCGCGAGGCGGCGCCGGTGGCGCCCATCGCCACCGCCGACTACCCGACGCCGGCCCGGCGCCCGGCCTACAGCGTGCTGGACAAGCGCGACTTCCAGGCCGCCCTGGACCTGCCCGGCGTGCACTGGCGCGAATCCCTCCATTCCATGATGCAGGAACTTTGCCATGGCTAATCTTCTCGTCACCGGCGCCGCCGGTTTCATCGGTGTCAATTTCGTCTACTACTGGCTGCGCGAGCATCCGGAGGACCGCGTGGTGGGGCTGGACGCCCTGACCTATGCGGGCAATCTGCAGAGCCTGGCCGAGGCGCAGCAGGACCCCCGCTTCCGCTTCGTGCACGGCGACATCCGCGACCAGGCCCTGGTGGAGCGGCTGCTGCGCGAGGAGGCCATCGACACCCTCGTGCATTTCGCCGCCGAGAGTCATGTGGACCGCTCCATCAGCGGCCCGGACGCCTTCATCGACACCAACATCAACGGCACGCACAGCCTGCTCAAGGCGGCGCGCAGCGTGTGGCTGGACGGTGACGGCCGGCCGCACCGCTTCCACCACGTGTCCACCGACGAGGTGTACGGCTCGCTGGAGGCGGACGATCCGCCCTTCACGGAAAGCACGCCCTACGCGCCCAACTCGCCCTATTCGGCCAGCAAGGCCGCCTCCGATCACCTGGTGCGCGCCTACCACCACACCTACGGGCTGCAGGTGACCACCAGCAACTGCTCCAACAACTACGGGCCCTACCAGTTTCCGGAAAAGCTCATTCCGCTGGTGATCATCAACATCCTGCACGGCCGCCCGCTGCCCATCTACGGCGATGGCCTCAACGTGCGCGACTGGCTGTACGTGGACGACCACGCGTGCGGCATCGACCTCATCCTGCACAAGGGCCGCGTGGGCGAGACCTACAACATCGGCGGCCACAACGAGTGGACCAACATCGACATCGTGCGCCTCATCTGCGGCCTGATGGACGAGCGCTTCGCCGCCGAGCCGGACCTGGCGCGGCGCTTCCCCGACGCGCCCCAGGCGCGGGGCGGGGCGGCCGAGTCCCTCATCACCTACGTCAAGGACCGGCCCGGCCACGACCGCCGCTACGCCATCGACGCCACCAAGACCGGCGCGGAACTGGGCTACCGGCCGCAGGAGACCTTCGAGTCGGGCATCCGCAAGACGGTGCAGTGGTATCTGGACAACGAGGGCTGGTGGCGCGCCGTCATGGACGGCAGCTACAAGGACTGGATCGACCAGCAGTATCAGGAGCGGCTGGCCAATTCGGGCTGATCGAGACAACGGACGCCCTGTCGGGCAAGGGAGAACATCATCATGCGAGTGACGATCTACGGTTCCGGCTATGTGGGGCTGGTGACGGGGGCCTGCCTGGCCGAGGTGGGCAACCGGGTGCTGTGTGTGGACGTGGACGAGGACAAGGTGGCGCGCCTGCGGCGCGGCGAGGTGCCCATCTACGAGCCGGGGCTGGACGCCATGCTGGCGCGCGCCATGGCCGGCGGCCGCATCGACTTCACCACCGACATGCAGCGCGCCGTGGACCACGCCGAGCTGCAGTTCATCGCCGTGGGCACGCCGCCGGACGAGGACGGCTCGGCCGATCTGCAATACGTGCTGGCGGTGGCCGAGACCATCGGCCGCCACATGCGCGGCCCCAAGGTGGTGGTGGACAAGTCCACCGTGCCGGTGGGCACCGCCGACAAGGTGCGGGCGCGCATCGGCGAGGTGCTGGCCGAGCGCGGCGAGCACCACGACTACTACGTGGTCTCCAACCCCGAGTTCCTCAAGGAGGGGGCGGCCATCGAGGACTTCATGAAGCCGGACCGCATCGTGGTCGGCGCCGACGAGCCCTACGCGGCGGAGGTCATGCGCGAGCTGTACGCGCCCTTCTCGCGCAACCACGACAAGCTCATCCTCATGGACGTGCGCTCCGCCGAGCTGACCAAGTACGCCGCCAACGCCATGCTGGCCACCAAGATCAGCTTCATGAACGAGATGGCCCAGCTGGCCGAGCGCCTGGGGGCCGACATCGAGCAGGTGCGGCGCGGCATCGGCGCCGACCCGCGCATCGGCTATCACTTCATCTACCCCGGCTGCGGCTACGGCGGCTCCTGCTTCCCCAAGGACGTCAAGGCCCTGGAGCGCACGGCGCGCGAGGTGGACTTCGACGCCCGTCTGCTGGCCGCCGTGGAGGCGCGCAACGAGGCGCAGAAGACCACCCTGTACCGCAAGCTGCACCAGCACTTCGACGGCGACCTGACCGGGCGCACCATCGCCCTGTGGGGGCTGGCCTTCAAGCCCAACACCGACGACATGCGCGAGGCGCCCAGCCGGGTGCTCATGGAGGCCCTGTGGCAGGATGGGGCCCGCGTGCGGGCCTTCGACCCGGCGGCCATGGACGAGACGCGCCGCATCTACGGCGAGCGCCCCGACCTGACCCTCTGCGAGCGGCCCGAGGCGGCCCTGGACGGGGCCGACGCCCTGGTCATCTGCACCGAGTGGCAGATCTTCCGCAGCCCCGACTTCGACGACATCAGGGAGCGCCTGCGCCAGCCGGTCATCGTCGACGGGCGCAACCTGTACGACCCGCAGCGCATGGCTAGGCGCGGCTTCGCCTACTACGCCATCGGCCGCCCCACGCTGCCCCCCGGGGGCGCGGCGTGAAGGTCCTCGTCACCGGCGCCGCCGGCTTCATCGGCGCCGCCCTGTGCGAGCGCCTGCTGGCGCGCGGCGACGAGGTGGTGGGCATCGACAACCTCAACGACTACTACGAGGTCAGCCTCAAGGAGGCGCGCCTGGCACGCCTCACCGGCCGCCCCGGCTTCCGCTTCGAGCGGCTCGACCTGGCCGACCGGGCGGGCATGGAGCGCCTGTTCGCCAGCGAGGGCTTCGCCGGGGTGGTCAACCTGGCCGCCCAGGCCGGGGTGCGCTACTCGCTGGAGAA
>JALVPS010000285.1 GCA_027031685.1 Gammaproteobacteria bacterium
GGGATCTGCGCCCACAGCTTGCCGCGCACGCCGGACACGAACAGCAGCGGCATGAAGGCGGCCACGGTGGTGAGCACGCCGAAGATCACCGGCACGGCCACCTCCTGGGTGCCCTCGATGGCGGCGCGGGTGGGATCGCCGTTGCGGCGCAGGTGGGTGTAGACGTTCTCCGCCACCACGATGGCGTCGTCCACCACGATGCCCAGCACGACGATGAAGGCGAACAGCGAGATCAGGTTGAGGGTCACGCCCAGCTCGGGCATGAGGGCCAGGGCGCCCATGAAGCTGAGCGGGATGCCCACCAGCACCCACAGGGCCACCGACAGGCGCAGGAACAGGGTGAGCAGCACGAAGATGAGCAGGCCGCCCTGCAGGGCGCTCTTGAGCAGGGTCTGCAGGCGCGCCTTGACGATGCGCGAGCGGTCGCGCCAGTAGTCGATCTCGATGCCCGGCGGCAACTCGGCCCGCTTGCGCTCGATGTAGGCCTTGACCGTGTTGGCCAGCGCGATGGCGCTCTGCCCGCCGGTGCGGTACACGTTCACCTCCGCCGCCCGCTCGCCGTCGAACAGGGCGTACAGCGGGTCCTCCTCGAAGCCGTCGTCGATGGTGGCGATCTGCCCCAGGGTGATGCGCGTGCCGTCCGGCCGGGTGAGCACCGGCAGGCGGGCGAACTGCTCGGCGCGGTAGGCCTGCCCCAGGCTGCGCAGCAGCACCTCGCCGCCGGCCGTCTTCACCGAGCCGGCCGGCACGTCCAGGGAGGAGCGGCGGATGGCCCGGGCCACGTCGGCCAGGGTCAGGTCCAGGGCGCGCAGGGTGGCGGCGGGGATCTCGATGGACAGCTCGTAGCGGCGCAGGCCGGTGAAGTCCACCAGCGTGATGCCCGGCAGGGCCAGCAGCTCGTCGCGCACCTGCTCGGCCAGGCGGCGCAGGCTGTGCTCGTCCAGGGCGCCGTGCACCACCACGCCGATCACCTCGCGCTTGCGCTGCAGCACGGCCAGCACCGGCCGCTCCACCTCCTGGGGGAAGGTGGAGATGGCGTCCACCCGCGCCTTCACGTCCTCCAGCATGGCGCGCGGGTCCACGCCCTTCTCCAGCTCGATGCGCATGCGCGCCGCCCCCTCTAGGGCGTCGGAGTAGATGTGGGTGATGCCGGGCAGGTCGGCGATGGCCTCCTCGATGCGGATCACCGCGCCCCGCTCTACCTCGGCCGGGGTGGCGCCGCGGTAGATCACCGACACGGTGATCACGTCGCGGGCGATCTCCGGGAACACCTCCAGGGGGATGCGCTTGAGGGCGGCGTGCAGCCCCAGCCCGATGATGAGCACCATGAGCAGGTTGGCTGCCACCTCGTTGCGGGCGAACCAGGCGATGAGGCCGTTCACGGCGGGCGGGAGCGGCTGGTGGGGCCCGGCGCGGCGGGCATGGTCAGTCGGCGACCGCTTCCAGCGGCGTGGCCGGGGCGGGGGCCGCACGCCGCGCGCGCCGGTCGTCGATCACGTTCTTGATGGCGATGAGCAGGCCCAGGCCGAGGAAGGCGCCGGGTGGCAGGATGGCGATGAGGAAGCCGGAGTAGTCGCTCACCAGGGTCAGCTTGAGGTGCTCGGCGCCGCTGCCGAACAGCAGCTGGGCCTGGCCGAGGATGGTGCCGCGCCCCAGCAGCTCGCGCAGGGTGCCCAGCACGGTGAGCACGCCGGTGAAGCCCAGGCCCATCATGAAGCCGTCCAGGGCCGCCTGCGGCACGGGCGCCTTGGCGGCGAAGGCCTCGGCGCGGCCGATGACCGAGCAGTTGGTGACGATGAGGGGGATGAAGATGCCCAGGGCGCGGTACAGGTCGTGGAAATAGGCGTTGAGCAGCAGCTCGATGGCCGTCACCGTGGCGGCGATGACCAGCACGAACACCGGGATGCGCACCTCGGGCCGCACCAGGTGGCGGATGAGCGAGACGATGCTGTTGCTGATGACCAGGGTGGCCAGGGTGGCCAGCCCCAGGCCCAGGCCGTTGACGGTGCTGGTGGTGACCGCCAGCAGGGGGCACAGGCCGAGCAGCTGGACCAGGCCGGGGTTGTTCTCCCACAGCCCCTGCAGGGTGATGTCACGGTAGCTGGTGTGCATCGGACGGCGCTCCGGTGGGGGCGAACAGCGAGTCGCGGTGGGCCTGGAAGTATAGCAGCACGCGCTTGACGGCCTTGACCACCGCGCGCGGCGTGATGGTGGCGCCGGTGAACTGGTCGAACACGCCGCCGTCGCGCCTGACGGCGAAGCGCTCGGCGGGCGGATCGCCCAGGGCGCGGCCGTTGAAACCCAGCACCCAGTCGCTGCGCTCGATGTCCACCGCGTCGCCCAGGCCGGGCGTCTCGTGGTGCTCCAGCACGCGCACGCCGGTGATGCGCCCGGCCATGTCCACGCCCACCAGCAGGCGGATGGGGCCGCCGTAGCCCTCCGGCGTGGTCACCTCGAACACCGCCGCCACCGGCCGGCCGGCGCGCCGCGCGCGGTACACCGTGACCGGGTACTTGCCGAACCACTCCGGGTCGCGGATCTCCAGCCGGTCGGCCAGCAGGTCGTTGTCGTGGCGGTCGGGGGGCAGCACCTCGTGCAGGCTGCGCATGCGCACGGCCAGGATGTTGGCGGCGATGCGCTCGGCGGTGAGGGCGTGGATGCCGGCCACCAGGGCCGTGCCCACCATGCCGAACAGCCCCAGCAGCACCGCCGACAGCAGGATGTGGCGCAGCGGGCCGCGCATGTCAGTCATGGCCGCGCCCCTGGCCGAACACGCGCGGCCGCGTGTACTGGTCGATGGTGGGCGCCAGCATGTTCATGAGCAGCACGGAGAAGGCAATGGCGTCCGGGTAGCCGCCCCAGGTGCGGATCACCCAGGTGGTGAGCCCGGCGCCCAGGCCGAACAGCAGTCGGCCCAGCGGCGTGGTGCTGCCGGACACCGGGTCGGTGGCGATGAAGAAGGCGCCCAGCATGGCCCCGCCGCTGAACACGTGGAAGGCCGGCGAGGCGTAGTGGTCCGGGTTGTACAGGTAGAAGATGCCGGCCGGCACGGCCAGGCCCAGGATCAGCCCCAGCGGCACCTGCCAGGGGATGATGCGCTTGTACAGCAGCCAGAAGCCGCCCAGGGCGTACCAGTTGGCCACCCACTCCCAGCCCCGGCCGGAGAAGTCGCCGAACAGGGGCGCGCTGCGGATCTCGGCCAGGGTCTTGTCCATGGACAGACCGGTCTTGACCGTGTCCAGGGGCGTGGCCATGGACAGGGCGTCCAGCGGCAGGTGGGCGGGGAACTGGCCGAGGAAGATGGCGCGCAGCGTCTCGCCCAGGGTGAGGGCGTGTTCGGTGACCTGGTGCGGCCCCAGCCACTGGGTCATGGCCGCCGGGAAGGACACCAGCAGCACCACGTAGCCCACCATGGCCGGGTTGAAGGGGTTGTAGCCCAGCCCGCCGTACAGGTGCTTGGCCACCACGATGGCGAAGAACACCCCCACCAGGGTCAGCCACCAGGGGGCCAGCTGGGGCAGGGCCAGGGCCAGCAGCCAGCCGGTGACCACCGCGCTCAGGTCGCCCAGGTGGAAGTCCAGCGGGCGCTGGCGCAGGCGCAGCATCACGGCCTCCATGCCCACCGCCAGCAGCACCGCCCAGGCCACGTTCACCAGCACGCCCCAGCCGAAGTACCAGGCCGCCGCCAGGGTGCCGGGCACCAGCGCGTAGAGCACCTGGCGCATGACCTGCGAGACGTGGTTGACCGGCGGCAGGTGGGGCGAGGTGATGGTGCGGAACTCCATCAGTCGCGGCCCTCCCCGTCCTGGTCCCGGGCCGCGGCGCGGGCCTTCTTCTTGGCCTCCACCCGCGCCAGGGCGGCGGCGATGGCCTCCCGGGCCGACTCGCCGCCGCCCGCCTGGCGGCGCTGCACGGCGGCCTTCTTGCGCGCCAGGCGCTCGGCCTTCTCGCGCTGCTCGCGCGCCAGGCGGGCCTGGCGCAGCTCGTGGCGGCGGCGGGCCTGGTCGGCGCGCGCCTTCTCGCGCTCCTGGTTCCAGATCTCGGTCTTGGCGAAGCGGTAGTACTGCACCAGCGGGATGTGGCTGGGGCACACGTAGGCGCAGCAGCCGCACTCGATGCAGTCGAACAGGCTGTATTCCTGCACGCGGTCGAAGTCGCGCGCCCGCGCGTACCAGTACAGCTGCTGCGGCAGCAGGCGCACCGGGCACACCCGCGCGCACTCGCCGCAGCGGATGCAGGCCGCCGCCGGGCCCGGCTCGCCGGTGAGGGCCGGCGTGGCGGCCAGGATGCAGTTGGTGGACTTGATGACCGGCACGGTGTCGGTGTGCACGGCGATGCCCATCATGGGGCCGCCCATGATGAGGTGCGTCACCTCCGGCGTGTAGCCGCCGGCGGCGGCCACCAGGTCGGCAAAGGGCGTGCCGATGCGGGCGCGCAGGTTGCGGGGCTCGGCCACGCCGTCGCCGGTCACCGTCACCAGCCGCTCGATGAGCGGCACGCCCTCGACGATGGCGCGGTGCACGGCGTGCAGGGTGCCCACGTTCTGGCACAGGATGCCGATCTCCGCCGGCAGGCCGGCGCTGGGCACCTCCTTGCCGGTGAGCACCTGGATGAGCTGCTTCTCGCCGCCGGTGGGGTAGCGGGTGGGCACCGGCACCACGTGCGTGTCCGGCAGGCCCGCGTCGTTCAGGGCGCGCTGCATGGCGTCGATGGCCTGTGGCTTGTTGTCCTCGATGCCGATGAGCGTCTCGCGCGG